>NZ_FVZC01000001.1 GCF_900166585.1 Mesobacillus jeotgali
TTGTAATCAGTAGGTTGGGGGTTCAAGTCCTCTCGCCGGCACCACTTGTACGAGCCATTAGCTCAGTCGGTAGAGCATCTGACTTTTAATCAGAGGGTCGAAGGTTCGAGTCCTTCATGGCTCACCAAGATTTTTTCGCGCTCGCGAAAAGAATCTTCCTTATCTTCTGCTTCGGCGGAATAGATTGAATATGCGGGTGTGGCGGAATTGGCAGACGCACCAGACTTAGGATCTGGCGCCGCAAGGCGTGGGGGTTCGACTCCCTTCACCCGCACCAAGTTTTTTTACGACAGTAAATTAAATTTCTATATAATGCGGAAGTAGTTCAGTGGTAGAATACAACCTTGCCAAGGTTGGGGTCGCGGGTTCGAATCCCGTCTTCCGCTCCATTTCTTAGCCGGGGTGGCGGAACTGGCAGACGCACAGGACTTAAAATCCTGCGGTAGGTGACTACCGTACCGGTTCGATTCCGGTCCTCGGCACCACCAAGTAAGCTAATATACTAAATATGCGCCCGTAGCTCAATTGGATAGAGCGTCTGACTACGGATCAGAAGGTTATGGGTTCGACTCCTTTCGGGCGCGCCACTATTTTTTTCTCAATATAACGGGGAGTAGCTCAGCTTGGTAGAGCACTTGGTTTGGGACCAAGGGGTCGCAGGTTCGAATCCTGTCTTCCCGACCATCTTCAATTTAATACGGGGCCTTAGCTCAGCTGGGAGAGCGCCTGCCTTGCACGCAGGAGGTCAGCGGTTCGATCCCGCTAGGCTCCACCATAAAATACCATTTGACCGCGTTGGTTATCCGTGTTAGTATATTAAAGCTGACAGGATGAACTGGTCGGTGAAATTGTTCTTTGAAAACTAAACAAACAAGCGTCAACAAACAATAAATTATTCATGACTTCTATTATAGAAGAACATGAGCCAACGTTTTAACTTATGAGCTAACTCATAACTCTTTTTTGGAGAGTTTGATCCTGGCTCAGGACGAACGCTGGCGGCGTGCCTAATACATGCAAGTCGAGCGG
>NZ_FVZC01000002.1 GCF_900166585.1 Mesobacillus jeotgali
CCCGTTCCCATACCGAACACGGAAGTTAAGCTTCTCAGCGCCGATGGTAGTTGGGGGTTTCCCCCTGTGAGAGTAGGACGCCGCCGGGCACATGAAAGAACAGCTGTAATGGCTGTTCTTTTTTTGTTTATAGAAATCCAATGGCATACGCTAGAACAATCAAAATGTGTATACTTAGGGAAGCTGTGATGATGTAGGAATTTCATCAGAGAAATTTTGAAAATCAACTGATATGTATGCCAGGAGTCTGGTCAACTTTTAACAGGTTTAAGTTAAAAAACTAAAAAGCAGTCAGAACATGAAGCAACTTTGGACAAGTTCAGAGGAAGAGGACGGAAAGCTGTCAGAAGATGAGACAACTTTGGACAGATTCAAAGGAATAGGGCGGAAAACTGTCCAAACATGAAGCAACTTTGGACAGGTTCAGAGGAATAGGACGGAAAGCTGTCAAAGGAGGAGGCAACTTTGGACAGGTTCAAAGGAATAGGGCGGAAAACTGTCCAAACATGAAGCAACTTTGGACAGGTTCAAAGGAATAGGGCGGAAAGCTGTCCAAACATGAGGCAACTTTGGACAGGTTCAAAGGAATAGGACGGAACGCTGTCCAAACATGAAGCAACTTTGGACAGGTTCAGAGGAATAGGGCGGAAAGCTGTCCAAACATGAAGCAACTTTGGACAGGTTCAAAGGAATAGGACGGAAAGCTGTCCAAACATGAAGCAACTTTGGACAGATTCAAAGGAATAGGACGTAAAGCTGTCCAAACATGAAGCAACTTTGGACAGGTTCAGAGGAATAGGACGGAAAGCTGTCAGAAGATGAGGCAACTTTGGACAGGTTCAAAGGAATAGGGCGGAAAGCTGTCCAAACATGAAGCAACTTTGGACAGGTTCAAAGGAATAGGGCGGATAGCTGTCCAAACATGAAGCAACTTTGGACAGGTTCAGAGGAATAGGATGGAAAGCTGTCAGAACATGAGATAACTTTAGATAAGTTTGAAGAAATCCATGAAATGGGATCGATGACTCAGACAACTTCCGAAGAGATCGATAAAAAGTTGAGCAAGTTTCTGAATACTTAAGTGTCCCTGATTTTAACAAAGCATCCCCAATGATTCGGATCCTAATGAAAAACCCTCTGAGATTCTCAGAGGGCTAAAACTCTTTAATTTTTCTTTTTCTTACCGAGAGATTGCAGCTGGCCCATTACCTTCGAACGTGACTTTTGGTCTCTTAGCAAGTATGCAGTACCTAGAGCGACAGTTGTCATCATCAGTTTTTTTCTATCCATATTAAAACCTCCTCGAAATTCAATGTCCATGTAAGTGAAATTCCCGATACCAGCTTATCTAAACATATTACGTGTTAGTGCCATGATTAAAATAGCTTCTAACCCCTGTTGTTATCACTTATTCGTGAGGTACTGGTAAATTAAGTAAGGCCCCTTTTTGATAGTTGATCGTAAAAATGTCTGAATCAATGGATAGTCTTCATTGGGCATCATTTTGATTAATTCACTCCACCACTCTGTCTCGTATCGGGCAATCATTCCTAGGTTATATAATACTAAATAATGTAAAAGGAGTTCTGGATATAAAAATAATTCTCCTTTATTTAATGGCAGGACAAATTGCTGTTCTTCCAGGTTGAATTTTATCGGAATGGGTTCAGCTGCGTTGGAAAGATTTGCTTCAAACCTAATGTAACCATTTGTTTCGTCGGTAAATGACACGGGGGTGGCAGACTTTGTTTGAAAAAACTCCTTGAAACGATTCTCAGTCATGTGAAAGTGGTCCAAAACGGAATTTGGCAGGGAGTAAACGGAATCTTTATTTGTCAGGACCTGAAAGTTTTGCTTGCCCCTTAGGTCTGCATATATGTTCGAAAGTTCCGGAATAAGTTCCATCACTTCGCCCATTGTTGCTTTTTCACCTTCCAATTGTTTCATGTGGAACATCTTTTCTGCCATAAGTGAAAACAAACCATTTTTCTGGAATTTCACTTCATCATCTGTAAAGCTATATTGTTGCTTTTTTCGTTTCCGGGTTGAAACACCGTGGGCGAGCACTGAAGTTGTTTCAGGATAATCAGGCTGGACTGTAAGGATGCATGCTTTTATAAGATGGACAAGACCGTAAAATAGCAAAATGGGCTGGATAGCCAGCGGCGATTTTTCTGCCTGTTCATAATAAAGCTTACCGTGTTCGAGATAATACATAAAGGGATAGCAATTTTCAAAGCTTTTCAGGTCTGGCTGATCAAGATTAAGTTTCCGATAGCATTTCTTCAGATAATCCTGTGAATATTCGGCTGAAAAAAAGAGTGTATAGCTATTCCATTCTTTGTAAGGCAAAGACACAATTAAAAACCTCCAAGTTAACTGAAAAATCTAACTAATAACAACGTCCTTGACAGTATTTTAACCAATTGATAACCTACAAATAATATTTTCTTAAAGGGGGGCATTTACTATGTGGGAAAGTAAGTTTGTAAAAGAAGGATTAACGTTTGATGATGTACTATTGGTGCCAGCAAAATCGGAGGTTTTACCAAAGGATGTCAGCCTCAAGGTCAACCTGACAGAGACTCTGAAATTGAATATACCGATTATCAGTGCCGGCATGGATACTGTAACGGAAGCTGAATTGGCGATTTCCATCGCTAGGCAAGGCGGATTGGGCATCATTCATAAAAACATGTCCATTGAACAGCAGGCAGACCAGGTTGATAAGGTTAAGCGCTCTGAAAGTGGAGTCATTACAGATCCTTTCTTTTTAACACCGGAGCATCAAGTTTTTGATGCTGAGCATCTAATGAGTAAATACAGGATTTCTGGTGTTCCGATCGTTAACAACGAGGAAGAGCAAAAACTTGTAGGGATCATTACGAATCGAGACATGCGTTTTATTCAGGATTACTCCATTAAAATCGAGGAAGTCATGACGAAAACAGACTTGGTTACAGCCTCTGTGGGTACAACCCTTAAAGAAGCCGAACAAATCCTTCAGCGCCATAAGATTGAAAAACTCCCACTAGTAAATGACGAAGGCGTATTGAAAGGTCTCATTACAATCAAAGATATTGAAAAAGTGATTGAGTTCCCGAATTCTTCTAAAGATGCAAAAGGCCGTTTAGTATGCGGTGCTGCAGTCGGCGTTACAGCTGATACGATGAAACGTGTGGAAATGCTGGTAAAGTCGCATGTTGACGTCATAGTTGTCGATACTGCACATGGGCATTCCAGGGGCGTCATTGAAACGGTGAAACAAATTCGTACAGCCTACCCGGAACTTAACATCATTGCCGGGAACGTAGCGACAGCAGAAGCGACAAAAGATTTGATTGAGGCTGGAGCAGATGTCGTCAAGGTTGGCATTGGTCCTGGTTCAATCTGTACAACAAGGGTTGTTGCCGGTGTCGGTGTACCGCAAATCACAGCTGTATATGATTGCGCTACAGAAGCACGCAAGCATGGCAAGGCCATCATCGCAGACGGAGGTATCAAATACTCCGGTGATATCGTAAAGGCACTGGCTGCCGGCGGACATGCTGTCATGCTTGGAAGCTTGCTCGCTGGTGTCACTGAGAGTCCGGGTGAAACAGAAATCTACCAGGGAAGACGCTTTAAAGTTTACCGTGGTATGGGCTCGGTTGGGGCGATGGAAAAAGGATCAAAGGACCGTTACTTCCAAGAAGATAACAAAAAATTTGTTCCCGAGGGCATTGAAGGAAGAATTCCTTACAAAGGGCCGCTTACAGACACAATCTATCAGCTTATCGGCGGTATCCGTTCTGGAATGGGATATTGCGGAACAGCAAACCTTGAACAACTAAGGGAAAATGCCCAGTTCATCAGGATGACAGGAGCAGGTTTGAGAGAGAGCCACCCTCATGATGTACAGATTACAAAGGAAGCGCCAAACTATTCAATGTCATAATTAAATACAAAGATAGCTGACAGGTACTAAGACTTTTATCCTGTCTAACAGCTGTTTTTTTCCTTATTTTACAATAGACAGAGTGACTATTCTCTGTCTATTTTTTTCATTTTTTTTATGTTAAACTATACGGGTGTGATTTTTCTGAGGGAAAAAAATGCAAGTTTAATAGATTAATTTGAAATTTGGAGGGAAAGTCGTCTTGAATCGTAAACAGAAACAGCTTTCAATGTTTTTTGCAGCATTCATTTTAACGATCACAACAATGTTTTCAGGATTTTCAATGGAAGCTGAAGCAGCAGAGGGACAGCTAGGAATTAATGCCGAAGCAGCTATGCTGATAGATGCCGAAACTGGAAGAGTATTATATGAGAAAAATTCTGATGTCGTCCTTGGTGTGGCTTCCATGTCAAAGATGATGACAGAATATATGGTTCTTGAAGCTGTTAAAAAAGGAAAGCTGAAATGGGATCAGAAAGTTAAAATCAACGAGTATGTCCATAAGCTGTCAGCTGCACCTGGCCTCTCGAATGTTGGATTAACTCAGGGTGAAGATTATACCGTAAAAGAATTATATGAAGCCATGGCCATCCATTCTGGAAATGCAGCAACAGTTGCACTTGCTGAGGTTCTATCTGGAACGGAGAAAAACCATGTTGAAAAAATGAACAAAAAAGCTGCCGAGCTGGGATTAAAGGATTTTAAATTCGTCAACTCTTCAGGATTGAATAACCGAGACCTGTTAGGACAACATCCTGCAGGCGGTCCAGAAGAAGAGAATGTCATGTCTGCCCGCTCAATGGCCAAGCTTGCATACCTTCTGTTGAAGGATTACCCGGAAGTTCTGGAAACCGCAAGTATGCCTGCATTGAAATTCCGCGATGGACGTGATTATAAGAACTTTAACTGGATGCTTCCAGGCCTCATTTACCAATATGAGGGCGTTGATGGTTTGAAGACAGGTTCTACTGACTTTGCTGGTTATGGTTTTACTGCTACAGCTATGAAAAACGGCCAAAGATTTATTTCTGTTGTCATGAAGGCAGACTCTAAGGACAGCCGTTTTGCAGAAACACGCAAGATTTTAGACTTTGGTTTCAGTAATTTCACTAAGGAAGAGCTTGTGAAAAAGAATTATCAGGTAAAAGGCAAGAAATCCCTTCCGGTAACGAAGGGAAAAGAAGATAGCGTTAAAATCCAATCTAAAAAAGCAATATCGATGACAATCAGAAATGGCGAAAAAGATGATTACGAACCAGTGCTTGTATTGGATAAGAAAAAGCTTAACGAAAATGGCGAGTTGACTGCCCCGATTAAAAAGGGCGAACAAGTCGGCTATATGACTGTTAAATCCAAAAAAGATGAAAATATCAGCTTCTTGACTGAAGAAGGACAAAAAGAAGTACAGGTGCCAGTAATTGCGTCTGAAGGTGTTGAAAAAGCAAATTGGTTCGTGCTTTCAATGCGCGGAATCGGCGGATTTTTTGGTGACTTATTCGGCGGAGTTGCTGACACTGTTAAAGGTTGGTTTTAAAATAGATTTGGTTTCCTGTCTTGACAGGAGACCTTTTTTATTGTTTATTTTCAATAGGGATATCTGTAATTCCGACTTAAAAAGTCCGATTTTTCTAGTTATTTTTAAACTTACATAGTATTCCTTTTACAGGACAAGGGGGAGAAAGAATGAAGACAGGTACTGATCGAGTTAAACGTGGTATGGCAGAAATGCAAAAGGGCGGCGTCATCATGGATGTTGTCAACGCTGAGCAGGCGAAAATAGCTGAAGAAGCTGGTGCAGTTGCCGTTATGGCATTGGAACGCGTTCCTTCAGATATCCGCGCAGCCGGCGGAGTAGCAAGAATGGCTGATCCTCGTATTGTTGAAGAAGTAATGGGTGCAGTCACAATTCCCGTTATGGCAAAAGCCAGGATTGGCCACATTGTTGAAGCCCGTGTGCTTGAAGCAATGGGCGTGGATTATATCGATGAAAGTGAAGTTCTCACTCCTGCAGATGAAGAATTCCACCTGAATAAAAGAGATTACACTGTTCCCTTCGTATGCGGATGCCGCGATCTAGGCGAAGCAGCCAGAAGAATCGGTGAAGGTGCATCAATGCTTCGCACAAAGGGCGAGCCTGGCACAGGTAATATCGTTGAGGCTGTACGTCATATTCGCAAAGTGAACGCTCAAGTTCGTAAAGTTGTGGCGATGGATTTGGATGAGCTTATGACAGAAGCAAAGCTGCTGGGAGCGCCATATGAGCTTTTGCTTGAAATCAAGCAGCTAGGACGCCTGCCAGTCGTTAACTTTGCAGCAGGGGGCGTTGCAACGCCAGCAGACGCTGCTTTAATGATGCAGTTGGGAGCCGATGGAGTATTCGTTGGCTCAGGTATCTTCAAATCTGAGAATCCAGCAAAGTTTGCGAAGGCAATTGTAGAAGCAACAACCCATTATCAGGATTACGAACTGATTGCGAATATTTCGAAGGGTCTTGGCGTTCCGATGAAGGGGATGGAAATTTCATCTTTAGCTCCTGAAGCACGAATGCAGGAGCGCGGCTGGTAAGGGGATCTCTATGGTGAAAATAGGAGTCCTTGGCCTTCAAGGAGCCGTCCGTGAGCATCTGTGGGCTATCGAGGCGTCAGGGGCAGAAGGCATTGTTGTTAAACGTCCAGAGCAGCTAGAAGAACTAGATGGCCTGATTATCCCTGGCGGTGAAAGCACCGCCATTCGCCGTTTGATTGATAAATATAGTTTTATGGAACATCTGAAGAAGTTTGCTGCTGATGGAAAGCCAATGTTCGGGACTTGTGCTGGCTTAATCCTGCTTGCAAATAATCTGGTTGACTACGATGAGCCACATATCGGAGTCATGGATGTAAAGGTGGAACGCAATTCATTTGGGCGCCAGCGTGAAAGCTTTGAAGCTGATATTGATATTGCCGGAGTCGGTGATAATTTCTCTGCCGTGTTTATCCGGGCACCGCATATCGTAGAAGCTGGAGAGGATGTTGAAGTGCTTGCTAAGCATAATGACAGGATCGTTGCGGCACGTGATGGCCAATTCCTCGGCTGTTCCTTCCATCCGGAATTGACAGATGACCACAGACTCATGAACTATTTTGTAAAAATGGTAGAAGAAACAAAGAGTAAAAATTTTGCATAAACTGCTTGCATGCTGAACATAATTGTAGTAAATTATGAATTAAAATTCGATAGTAAAAAGCTATGAGAGGGAAAAGTAGCTTGTATCCATTCCGAAGAGAGCCGGTGGTTGGTGCAAACCGGTGTCTGGAACAAATGAATCCGCCCTCGAGCAGAGTATGGAACGCCGTATTCGGCCAGTAAATACTCTCGGTAAAAACCGTTATTTTATGAGTGGGAAGCATTTTTGCTTTCAACTAGGGTGGCAACGCGGGTTAACTCTCGTCCCTTTTGGGGACGGGAGTTTTTTATTTTTCAAAGGCTTTTTGCTTAAGTAATGATCCGAAAAAAGGGAGGAAATTGCAGTGTTAGATGTTAAATATCTAAGAGCGAATTTTGAAGAAGTAAAACAAAAGCTGCAGCACCGTGGAGAAGACTTAACTGATTTTGGCAAGTTTGAGGATCTGGATGTGAAGCGCAGGGAATTAATTCTGGAGGCCGAGCAGCTGAAGAGCAGAAGAAATGAAGTATCTCAGCAGGTCGCGCAATTGAAGCGTGAAAAGCAGGATGCTGACCATCTTATTGCAGAAATGCGTGAGGTTGGTGATAAAATCAAGGTTTTAGATGATCAGCTGCGTGAGGTTGAGGAAGAACTTGAAAACCTGATGTTAAGCATCCCGAATATCCCGCATGAAAGTGTTCCGGTTGGAGAAACAGAAGACGATAATGTGGAAGTTCGCAAATGGGGCGAAGTCCGCAATTTCGATTTCGAGGCAAAACCACACTGGGAAATCGCCGATTATTTAAAAATCCTTGATTTTGAACGCGCTGGTAAAGTCACTGGCAGTCGTTTTGTATTCTACAAAGGCTTAGGTGCACGCCTGGAGCGCGCTTTGATGAGCTTTATGCTTGACCTTCATGTCGACGAACATGGCTACACCGAGGTACTTCCGCCATACATGGTCAATCGTGCAAGCATGACAGGAACTGGACAGCTTCCGAAGTTTGAAGAGGATGCCTTCAGAATCGAGAGCGAAGACTATTTCCTGATTCCGACAGCAGAGGTTCCTGTTACGAACATGCACCGCGATGAAATACTTAGCGGAGAGGAATTGCCAATCAATTATGCTGCCTACAGCGCATGTTTCCGTTCTGAAGCAGGATCTGCAGGCCGCGATACGCGTGGACTGATACGCCAGCACCAGTTCAATAAAGTAGAATTAGTAAAGTTTGTTAAGCCAGAAGATTCTTATGAAGAGTTAGAAAGGCTGACTGGACATGCTGAGAAGGTGCTTCAACTGCTCGGCCTGCCATACCGAGTGTTGAGCATGTGCTCTGCAGATCTCGGATTCACCGCCGCGAAAAAATATGATATTGAAGTCTGGATCCCAAGCTACGGTACTTACAGGGAAATTTCTTCTTGCAGTAACTTTGAAGGATTCCAGGCCAGACGCGCCAATATCCGTTTCCGCCGCGAGCCAAAGGCAAAGCCAGAACATGTGCATACATTGAATGGCTCTGGTCTTGCGATCGGCCGTACAGTTGCCGCGATTCTCGAGAACTACCAGCAGGCCGACGGCAGTGTAATCATTCCTGAAGCACTTCGTCCATATATGGGCAACAGGGACGTTATCGCTCCAAAATAATATGATTTGGGCAGGATTCAATCCTGCCCAAAAAAAACTTAAAAAAGATTGTTGACTCGTTTTCAAATACATGATATTATATTTCTTGTCTCGGAGGTATACCCAAGTCCGGCTGAAGGGATCGGTCTTGAAAACCGACAGGCGGGTAACACCGCGCGGGGGTTCGAATCCCTCTACCTCCTCCATTAATTTTATAATTAATGCATTAACGCATAAAACAATTTGGAGATTGTGTAGAAAAACCCATTACAATGTAATGGGTTTTTTTATGTTCTTTTTTAAATTATTAGGGGTGTTAGAAGTACTTATCATCTTTTAAAGGCTTGCTGCTCGATACTGCTATAGAAAAATTCTATATGCCCTTTTGGGAGTGTTCCGCTCGATTTGGTCGTATAGAAAAAATTCTATATGCCCTTTTGGGAGTGTTCGGCCCGATTTGGTCGTATAGAAAAAATTCAATATGCCCTTTTGGGAGTGTTCGGCCCGATTTGGTCGTATAGAAAAATCCTATATGCCCTTTTGGGAGTGTTCCGCTCGATTTGGTCGTATAGAAAAATTCTATGTGCCCTTTTAGGAGTGTTCCGCTCGATTTGGTCGTATAGAAAAATTCTATGTGCCCTTTTGGAAGTGTTCGGCCCGATTTGGGCGTATAGAAAAATCCCTATATGCCCTTTTGGGAGTTTTCCGCTCGATTTGGTCGTATAGAAATATCCTATGTGCCCTTTTGGGAGTGTTCAGCTCGATTTGGTCGTATAGAAAAATCCTATATGCCCCTTTTAAGAGTGTTCGGCCCGATTTGGTCCTATAGAAAATCCTATATACCCTTGTAAAAGTTTCACGGCCCCTTTGGGTGATAGGCTCGTTACATATAGAATGACCGCACATCACAATAAAGAAAAAAACCGCCAGACGGCGGTTTTACTTTTTCAATAATTGAGTTTGTTTTATATGTGTCGCAATTTTTTCAACGATTGGTTCGATTGATTCTGGATTGTTGAACAAATCATAATCATTGATATTCAAACGCAGGACAGGGCATGCATTGAAGTCGTTGATCCAGTTCTCATATCTTCCATGCATCTCTTCCCAATAAGAAATTGGTGTCTGCTGTTCCATTGGGCGGCCTCTTAGCTTGATACGCTCGAGTATGTCATCAAGGGACCCTTCGAGATAGATCAACAGGTCAGGATGAGGGAAGTACGGAGTCATGACCATCGCATCGAATAGGCTTTTGTATGTTTCGTAGTCCACTGGGGACATTGTGCCTTTTTCATAATGCATTTTTGCGAAGATACCTGTATCTTCATAAATCGAACGGTCCTGGATGAAACCGCCGCCGTATTCGAAAATCCTTTTTTGTTCCTTGAACCGTTCAGCAAGGAAATAAATTTGCAGGTGGAAGCTCCAGCGTTCGAAATCAGCGTAAAACTTATCAAGGTATGGGTTGGTATCTACTTTTTCAAAGGATGTACGGAACCGCAGGGCATCCGCCAGGGCATTCGTCATCGTGGATTTGCCGACTCCCACTGTACCGGCAATCGTAATGACCGCATTGGCCGGGATGTCATATTTTGTTCTTAGATTCATGGTTGTACGCTCCTTTTTCTTAATGATGCGGTTAGCTGGTCAATGATCAGCTGGAGGTCTTCCTCATGTTTAACGAAATCAAGGTCATCGCCGCTGAAACGGAGGACAGGGATTTCAGGGTGGTCATTCTCAAATTGAATCATAGCTTGTTCATAATCTATCGATAATTGCTCTAAGTATAAAGGACTTATGTTCTTTTCTACTTCACGGCCGCGCATCTTGATGCGTTTCAGCAGTGTATCAAGGCTGGCATTCAAATAGATGATAACATTAGGCTTAGGCATATCTTTTGTCAGGATTTGATAAATATCTAAATATTTTCTGTACTCCTGCTCATTCAGTGTGCGCTGGGCGAAAATGAGGTTTTTCATGATATGATAATCAGCTACGACAGGTTTGTTTTGGCTGAGGTAATGTTCATTAATATCTCCAAGCTGCTTATATCGATTGCAGAGGAAAAACATTTCTGTCTGGAAACTCCATTCTTCGATATTATCGTAAAATTTCCCCAAAAATGGATTTTCATCGACGATTTCCTTTAAAAGTGCAAATTGGAACCTCTCGGAAATGGCACGAGCCAATGATGTTTTCCCGATCCCGATCGGTCCTTCAACCGTTATAAAAGGTGTTCCTTCCACAACATGTCCTCCCTCTTCGTTGTATCTGTATCTTTATTTACATTTCTGTCAGTTAAATCACGCAAAATCCATTTTATCACACCAGTATATAGAATGGATACGCTATATTAAGAGGCAATTTTAGCAAAAAAGAAGACAGCCGCATAAAAACTGCGCCTGTCATATATTATCGGAATTTGTAAAATTTTTTTAACAGAAAGATGATTTGCAAAAAATAATGCTGGATCTTATCTTTTCACTACATTAAAGTTCTCCTGGATGAGCAGCCAGTTTTGCGGGAAGGAGAGTCCCAGCTTCCAATAGCTCATTCCTCTCAGGTTCAGCTCCTTGATCAAGTCAAATTTTGCCTGGATGGAACGGGCATCCTCAAACCAGACTTCGTGCTGTTTTCCGTCTGCTGCTGTGTATCGGAAGGTCGGTGCCTGGGATCTTGTGTTGTACTGGATCGGCACATTATTATTGGCGGCGATCTGGATGGCTTGCTGTGGACTGACGGCACGTGCAACCGACCCCTGGACAAATGGAAGTGTCCAATCATAGCCATAAAGGTTCTGGCCCATCATGATTTTCTGGGAAGGCATTTCACTGGCGGCGTACTCCAGCACCTGGCGGACAGGGCCAATGGGCGAAACTGCCTGGGCAGGTCCGCCGCTGTAGCCCCATTCATAGGTCATGATGACGACGAAATCGACTATTTCCCCGTGTGCTCTGTAGTCATGCGCAGTATACCAGGCACCCGTCTGTGCAGCGCTTGTTTTAGGGGCAAGCGCAGTAGATATGAACCAGCCTTCCTGTTTGAACCGGTCTCTTGCCTTCCTTAAGAACCGGTTATATGCTTCGCGGTCTGCTGGGCGCAGGAATTCAAAGTCAAAATGAATATCCCGGAAACCATATTTTTTGGCAGTGGCAACAATATTGTTCAGGAATTTGTCCTGAATTGCGATGTCATTCAGGAGGATACGGCCAAGCTCATCACTGAACTGGTCATTCTCCTGGTTGGTAATGACCATCATCAATATATTGTTGTTGGCCTCGGCAATGGCAGGGAAATTGTTCAGCATCGGCTCCTTCAAAGAACCATCACGAAGAGCCTGAAAACTGAAGGGTGCAAGGTATGTCAGGTAGGGTGCAGCCTCTCTTGCAGCGGTTTCAAGTGCAGGGGCTACTGTGTTTCCGCGTGGTTCTACATATGCATTGAACTCCGCATTCGGCTTTGGCCGCTGGGGAATATAGAGCCGGAAACCGACTGAAAGCGGCTGATTTACCGTAATACCATTAATTCTGGCAAGTTCCTGCGGAGTGATTCCGAATCTACGTGAAATGGACCACAAGCTGTCACCTGGCTGGACAAAGTAGAAACTGCCGACAATGGGGATGACCATTGCCTGGCCCACGACCAGATTGTTCGGGTTAGGCAGTTCATTTGCCTCGGTTATATCTGCAACAGACGACCCGTATAACCGGGCGATCTGCGTCAATGTCTGTCCTTGTTGTACCACATGAATTTGCATTATCTTCCCTCCCTGGCATTTTAGCGCTACAACCATTGTATGAAGGAAGAAAATGCAGTATGTTATAAATCAAGCTTCACAGAAGGCCTTGTTTCAGCTGACAAGACGTTTTTCATCATTGTCAGCGCATATTCATTGTCCTTTTCATTATTGGAGGCAAGCAAGTCCTCTGGTATGATGAGGTTGTATTCACGCATATAGGC
Source organism: Mesobacillus jeotgali (assembly GCF_900166585.1). Taxonomy (NCBI): domain Bacteria; kingdom Bacillati; phylum Bacillota; class Bacilli; order Caryophanales; family Bacillaceae; genus Mesobacillus; species Mesobacillus jeotgali. Next base: position 12,667 of record NZ_FVZC01000002.1, read on the forward strand.
ATCATTCGCTGTGAAAAGCACACAAATGTTCCCGGCGATTCCAGCTAGAACTAGAGTATCGACCTTCAATTGCTGGAGAAGGGTATGAAGCGCTGTGCCATAAAAAGCGGAATGCTTTGGCTTTATCAGGAAATAATCCTTGTTCTTTTCAGGAGCTATTTTTTTGATGATTTCTGAGCTTGTTTCATTCGAGCAATAATCCATGATTTTTTCAAAATCAGCCTGCCATAGATTATAATGGTCATTAATATAGATAACGGGCATGTCCCTTTCATTGAAAGATTTCTTTAAGGTTAAAATGGGGTCGATGATGTTTTTTGTATTTTTTGCAAGGTCTTCCCCTGCATCGAATTTAAAGTCATTGATCATATCGATGATCAATAAAGCAGTCTTTGGCATGAATAATCCTCTCCTTTCCTTATATTTTTACCGGTGGGGGATTATTAAACCATTTGGAAAAAACTAATTACTATTTTTAGCGGAGGGAAAGATGGAAGCTCAACTGACCCAGGATGAACAATTCATGCTAGAAGCAATAGAGGAAGCGAAAAAGGCTGGGCAAATGGATGAGGTGCCGATTGGCGCTGTTATCGTCCTGGATGGTGAAATCATTGGCCGGGCCCATAATCTGCGCGAAACGAGGCAAAACTCCATTGCCCATGCTGAGGTACTTGCGATTGACGAGGCCTGCAAGAAACTTGGCACGTGGCGGCTTGAGGATTCCGTGCTGTACGTAACTTTGGAGCCATGCCCGATGTGTGCGGGGGCAATCATGCTTTCCCGGGTGAAAAAAGTGGTTTATGGAGCGAAGGATCCGAAGGGCGGATGCGCCGGTACCTTCATGAATATTCTCCAGGACGAGCGCTTCAACCATCAAAGTGAAGTGGTGAGCGGTGTTCTGGAAACGGAATGCGGATCACTGTTATCCGATTTTTTCAGGGATTTGCGAAAAAAGAACAAACTGAAAAAGAAACAGGCAAAAGAGGAACTGGAACAACAGACAGGAATTGACATTGGATAAGCATTGCTTTTTAGACCGCAAATTAGTATACTATGTATGTGTCCTTGAGACACACCTAAATCAGGTTTCAATTTTGCCGTGCTAGTCGGGGAGGTAGCGGTGCCCTGTACCCGCAATCCGCTCTAGCGGGGATGAATCCCTTCCTGAGGCTGTTTTACTGTAGGGTCTGCCTTAAGTAAGTGGTGTTGACGCCCGGGTCCTGCGCAATGGGAATCCATGAACCATGTCAGGTCCGGAAGGAAGCAGCATTAAGTGGACGCTCCCATGTGCCGCAGGGTTGCCTGGGCCGAGCTAACTGCTTAAGTAACGCTTATGGTATTCAGTCGACGGAAGGTGCGCGGCAGTTAAATAATATACAACCAACTCATCTCTATTATGGAGATGAGTTTTTTGTCTTTCAGGGACGAATTAGTTTTCTAAAAGTGTAAATGTCTAAAAAATTGCGTTATAATAGGAAGGATAATATATCGAAGGGAGCGGTGTCATTGGCCTATCAAGCTTTATATAGAGTCTGGCGTCCACAGCAGTTCATTGATGTGGTCGGACAGGAACATGTGACAACGACACTGCAAAACGCTCTGCTTCAACAAAAAATATCACATGCCTACCTTTTTTCCGGTCCAAGGGGGACAGGGAAAACGAGTGCTGCTAAAATTTTGGCAAAAGCGGTTAACTGCGAACAAGCTCCCACGACTGAGCCTTGCAATGAATGTGATGCCTGTCGTGGAATAACGGATGGATCGATTCCCGATGTGATTGAAATCGATGCTGCCTCAAATAACGGTGTCGAGGAAATTCGGGATATTCGGGACAAAGTAAAATATGCCCCTAACGTCGTGAAATACAAAGTATATATCATTGATGAGGTGCATATGCTTTCCATCGGAGCGTTCAATGCCCTGCTTAAAACACTTGAAGAGCCTCCAAAGCATGTTATCTTTATCCTCGCTACGACTGAGCCCCACAAGATTCCACTCACAATCATTTCACGATGTCAGCGATTTGATTTCAAGAGAATCACTGCTCAGGCAATCGTTGGCCGGATGAAACAAATTGTTGAGGAATCAGGAGTGGATTGCGATGACACGGCCCTGCAGATCATTGCAAGGGCAGCGGAAGGCGGAATGCGTGACGCCCTGAGTTTGCTGGATCAGGCAATTTCATTCAGCCAGGACCGGGTGACAATAGAAGATGCACTAACAGTAACAGGAACAGTCTCACAGAACTTCCTGAACCAGCTTGCCAACGCAATTAATGAAAAAAATGCGGCTGCTGGACTGGAAGCACTGGATGAACTGCTTTTGCAAGGGAAGGATCCGGCTAGATTCATAGAGGATATGATCTTCTTCTACCGCGATATGCTCCTGTTTAAAGCGGCACCAGCCCTCGAAGAATCCATGGAGCGTGTAATGCTGGATAATGACTTCCAGGAGCTTGCGAATAAGATCGAGCCTGCACAAATATATGAATTGATTGAAGTCCTGAATAAAGCCCAGCAAGAAATGCGGTGGACGAATCACCCGCGCATATTCCTGGAAGTGGCAATTGTAAAGTTGTGCCAGTTAGAGGTCCAGGGGCAGACAAGCAACAATATTCAGGTCGAACCTTTATTGAAAAGAATCGAACAGCTTGAGGAAAAGCTTGCAAAGTTTCAGGAGAACCCAGGCATGTCTGCAAGTGAACCGGCAGCAGCTAAAAAAACGCCGCGTCCAAACCGCAAGGGCTTTCAGGTTCCTGCCGGAAAAATCAATGAAGTACTCAAGAATGCCACAAAGCCAAACCTGCATGCAATCAAAGGACGCTGGGGAGACCTGTTGGAAATGCTTGCTGCAAAGCAAATGCGTTCCCAGGCCGCTTTATTGAATGAAGCCGAGCCGGTTGCTGCATCTGATGAATCAGTAGTGATAAAATTCAAATATGAAATTCACTGCCAGATGGCAATGGAAAATACGAGGTTTACTGAAACCGTAAGCGATGCAATGCAGGATTATACCGGAAAAAGAATGCAGGTTATTGGTGTTCCGGAAGAGCAGTGGCTTAAAATAAGGGAAAACTTTATCAGCCAGAGAGGCGATGGAGCATCAGAGGGGCAACCCGCAGCAAGTGAAGACCCGCTGATTGCTGAAGCCAAGAAATTATTTGGCGATGAATTAATACAAATACAAGATTAAATACTGGAGGACGTTAATATGATGCGTGGAATGGGTAATATGCAAAACATGATGAAACAAATGCAAAAGATGCAAAAGAAAATGGAAGAAGCACAGGTGCAATTAGGTGAAGAAAAAATTGAAGGAACAGCAGGCGGCGGCATGGTCACTGTTGTCGTAACTGGACATAAAGAAATCGTTGACGTTCAAATCAAACCAGAGGTAGTAGACCCGGATGATGTTGAAATGCTGCAGGACCTTGTGCTGGCTGCAACAAACGATGCTTTGAAAAAGGCGGAAGAATTAACAAACAAGACAATGGGACAATTCACAAAAGGGATGAACCTTCCTGGGGGAATGTTCTAGGAGGAATAAATAATAATGCATTATCCTGAACCAATATCAAAGCTGATCGACAGCTTTATGAAATTGCCAGGTATCGGCCCGAAAACGGCCGCGCGTCTGGCTTTTTTTGTCTTAAGTATGAAAGAAGAAACCGTACTGGATTTTGCTAAGGCTCTGGTGAACGCTAAGCGCAACTTGACGTATTGTTCTGTCTGCGGGCATATCACTGACCAGGATCCTTGTTATATCGATGAAGACCCAAGGCGGGACCGTAGTATCATCTGTGTAGTCCAGGATCCCAAGGATGTTATCGCGATGGAAAAGATGAAGGAATATAACGGACTTTATCATGTGCTGCACGGAGCCATTTCACCAATGGATGGAATTGGTCCGGAAGACATCAATATTCCAGATCTGCTGAAAAGGCTCCAGGATGAAACCGTTCAGGAAGTCATTCTAGCCACGAACCCCAATATCGAAGGCGAAGCGACTGCGATGTACATTTCAAGGCTCCTCAAGCCGTCAGGTATAAAAATAACAAGGATTGCCCACGGCTTGCCTGTTGGCGGGGACCTTGAGTACGCAGATGAAGTCACTCTCTCAAAAGCCCTTGAAGGCCGTCGTGAAGTTTAACTCCGCATACACGAACTACTCTACTGGAGGAAGGTCATGTTATTTCGTAAAAAGAAATGGCTTAGAAAAGAATTCGACCAAAAACTAATGGAACAGCTTAACAGCATGAAGACAGAATGGAACAATCAGAAGCTGCTGGTTGAAAGAAGCTTCGATCCGTCGGAAGAGTTCATCACTGAAGCGAAAATTGCGGAAGCAAAATACTTCTTTCTATTTAAAGAGGCTAAGCATAGGAAAATCACAATAAGGACTAAATAACGCAATTTCCATACAATCAGGTCTTATTTCATTTGCTTGTACATAAAATTGTACAAGACATTGAAGTAAGGAGGATAAGTATGGATCCTGTAGTTGTCATATCGGTCTTGGGGGGATTAATCCTTTTGCTGCTCATTATAGGTGCACCCACAAAGCCGCTTCGCTTTATTGGGCAGAGCGTGGTGAAAATCCTGATTGGAGCCATCTTTTTATTTTTTCTGAATGCTTTCGGAACCAGCTTCGGAATCTACGTGCCAATCAACATTGCAACCGCAGCAGTCTCCGGATTGCTGGGGATACCTGGTGTATTCGCTCTTGTTGCAATTCAGACTTGGATTATATAATGTATGGACGCCGCTTCCAGAAGAAGCGGCGCTTTATTGTTTCAGAAGAGTCCTTCACGGGATAGTGCAGGGTATATTCAAAAAAACTTTGCGAAAAGCTATTGACCAGGCATGGAGAACTTGTTATTATATTAAACGTTGCTGTTGAACAGCCGTTAATAACTTTTAAAAAAAGATGTTGACGAAACAATGGCAGCATGGTATATTATTTAAGTCGCCTACGGGAGACGTTAACAAATTGCTCTTTGAAAACTAAACAAACAAGCGTCAACAAACAATAAATTATTCATGGCTTCTATTATAGAAGAACATGAGCCAACGTTTTAACTTATGAGCTAACTCATAACTCTTTTTTGGAGAGTTTGATCC
>NZ_FVZC01000003.1 GCF_900166585.1 Mesobacillus jeotgali
TATTAGGCACGCCGCCAGCGTTCGTCCTGAGCCAGGATCAAACTCTCCAAAAAAGAGTTATGAGTTAGCTCATAAGTTAAAACGTTGGCTCATGTTCTTCTATAATAGAAGCCATGAATAATTTATTATTTGTTGACGCTTGTTTGTTTAGTTTTCAAAGAACAATTTCGTGTGCCGCTCAGAAGCGACTTTAATAATTTATCACGTTACAGCATCGAATGTCAACAACTTTTTTTGATTTGTTTTTCACGTTCAAAATGTTGTTATCTGTTCGCGACTGTTTCTATATACTATCACCGGTTATGCCCAGAGTCAACACCATTAAACCTTGAAATTATTGGAAAAAAATCAAGCCCGCCGTTTCTCAGAAAATAACAGCAGCCAGTCTCAAATATGGAGACTGGCTGCTTTTCGTTCTTATTTAGAGATCGTAATAATGTTCTCTTCATTCACATCTACATTGCCTTGCTTGTTAATAACAATGCTTTCGCCTTCAGAAAGATTCGTGAATACAATCGGAGTAATGATTGACGTTGCATTTTCCTTAATGTAACCAAGGTCAACTTTCAATAATGGCTGCCCCTTTGTTACTGTGTCATTTTCTGAAACAAGAGTTTCGAACCCTTGCCCTTTTAGATTAACTGTATCTATGCCTACATGAATGAGGATTTCTCTTCCGGCTTCAGAAAGGACTCCAATCGCATGTTTTGTCGGGAACACATTGACGATCTTTCCATCTACAGGAGATACAATTGTGCCTTCTGTAGGAACAATCGCAAAGCCGTCACCCATCATCTTGCCTGAGAATACTTGATCAGGCACTTCTGTGATTGGTTTGATTTCCCCTTTAATAGGAGAAACGAATATTTCAGCAGGAACAGCAGGATCTGTATCAAGGTGAGTCTGCAATGCTTCCGGATTCACTTCTTCAATCTGCTGTTCAACCTCTTTCGCCTGGTTCGTTTCAAGCGGACGAGGCTTCTTGCCGCTCATGATGTCTTTCATTTGGCCCTTAATTGTTTCTGAACGAGGACCAAAGATGGCCTGGATGTTGTTGCCGACTTCTAGAACGCCAGCTGCTCCAAGTTTTTTCAAACGATCCTTGTCGACATCTTTAATATCATTTACGGATACACGAAGACGGGTGATACAAGCATCAAGGTGAGCGATATTTTCCTGTCCGCCCATTGCTTCAAGCACCTGATACGGAAGATCGCCAGCCTGCCCTTTCGATCCGGCTGGTTCCTCATCTTCATCAGCCGCTTCACGGCCCGGAGTCATTAGATTAAATTTGCGGATTGCGAAACGGAAACCAAAATAGTAGATTACCGCAAATACTAAACCTACAGGAATGACAATCCACGCATTTGTCTGCGGGTTGATCAGACCGAACAAAATGTAGTCAATGAGACCACCGGAGAATGTCATACCGATTTTTACATCTAATAGGTGCATCGTCATGAAAGATAGACCTGCAAAAATCGCATGTACTCCGAACAGGACTGGTGCTACGAACAGGAATGAGAACTCTAGAGGTTCTGTGATACCTGTCAGGAATGAAGTCAACGCGGCAGATACCATGAGACCGCCGACAACTACTTTTCTTTCAGGACGCGCTTCGTGATAGATCGCCAAAGCTGCAGCCGGAAGACCAAACATCATGAATGGGAATTTACCAGTCATGAAAGTACCAGCAGTAAGGTTTTGTACATTATCTGCGATTTCAGCCATGAAGATACGCTGATCCCCGCGTACTACTTCTCCAGCCTGTGTTGTGTACTGACCAAACTCATACCAGAATGGTGAATAGAAAATATGGTGCAATCCGAATGGAATCAAAGAACGCTCTACAACACCGAAAATGAATGCTGACAGAGTCAGGTTTGCATGAACCATGTTTTGCGAGAATGCATTTAAGCCATTTTGGATTGGAGGCCAAATGACAAGCATCAATAAACCGAGCAGGATAGCTGTTCCAGCGGTGATAATTGGAACGAATCGCTTACCGGCAAAGAAACCAAGGTAAGATGGCAATTCGATTTCATAGAACTTGTTGTAAAGGGCAGCCGCAATGATACCAACGATGATACCTCCGAACACCCCTGTCTGCAGGGTCGGCACTCCAAGGATATTTGCGTAGTTTAGTCCATTAACATCTTCTGGAGTGATTTGTAAAACAGTACCCATTGTCACATTCATGATCAGGTAACCGATAATCGCCGCAAGACCGGCAACTCCTTCACCTCCAGCCAAACCTACAGCTACACCAACCGCAAACAACAGCGGCAGATTTCCGAAGACAATGTCTCCGGCTTTTTGCATGACAGCAGCTACCATATCGACGCCGCTGTTATCTAAAAATGGAGCAAGCTCCAGCAGGGCGGGGTTGCGAAGCGCAGCACCAAGAGCAAGCAATATACCTGCAGCTGGCAGCAAGGCAACCGGAAGCATCAGCGCTTTCCCTACTTTTTGAAGAACACCAAAAGCTTTCTTGAACATAGGAAGACCTCCTGTTATTTTTTCTCCTAAAGCGGTTACAAACATTAAAAAAACAAATAAAAAAGGCATGAGAAAGATGTATCGAAAGAAGCATACGGATATATTACCCATAAAACTCCATTTCAATTACATTCTTTACTCATGCCTGATCGTATCAGTAACACGTAAAAAATAAATGCTTATTTAACTTTTTTCTGAAGCCTTTGAAGATGCATCGTCAGATACACAGCTTCAGCATCGCATACTTGTTTTTTCAAGGTCTGCTGCATCACTTTAATGAGTTTCCACGAAAGATTGTAACATACCGGATATTCTTCTTTCAAGAGGGCTGCAAATTTTTCTGGCTCTTCCACTTTTTCTCCATTATTGACCCTTTCAATCGTGAAACGTATGTGGCGTACAAGTCTTGTGTAGTCTATGCCTTCTTTATCGATTTCTATCTCAAGGTTTTCCTCAATCATTTGTACCAGTTTTGTCACAAGCTGTGAGTGTTTGTTCACATCAGACAGATTGCGATTCATAACCGCGCTATGGATATGGAGAGCAACAAAGCCGACTTCCCCTACAGGAAGTTCAATTCCGGATTTTTCTTTAATCAACTGTACAACTTCCCTGGCGATTTCGAATTCATTTGGATACAGTGTCTTTGTTTCCACCAAAAATGGATTTTTGAACTCCATGCCATTCGCGATCCGGTTTACCGCAAACATTAAATGGTCGGTCAGGGCAACATGGATGTGTTCGTTGAGCTGGCTGCCTGACCGTTGTTTGATTAATTCTATAGAAGAAATTATTGCCTCGTGCAGATCATTTTCAACAAAAGGCAATAGCTTGATGTAGTTTGCCTGCTCTTTTTGATCCCTAAGGACAAACGTTTTTTCCGCCTGGCCTTCTTCTATTAAGTCTCCCTTTTTCCGATTGAAGCCGATGCCTTTGCCGATCAGGATCACTTCCCCGAAGTTTGGATGGTCAGCAATCAAGACATTATTATTCAGCCCTTTTTTCACTTCGATTTTGTCCATGCCGGTTCCCCGTTTCAGCTTGTTCTATGGGAATATCGTATATAACGGAGATTTAGAAGTCAATCTGGAGTGTTTAGCAGGATAGCTTTAATTTTTGCCAAAAAAAAGATCCAGCGGAAGCCGCTGGACCGAATTGTCTATTCTGTTAAAAAGACAAAGTAGAGAACGAAAATCACAAAGAACAAATACATAATCGGATGAACTTCTCTTGATTTCCCTTTCACAAGCATGGTGATTGGGTAGAAAATGAATCCTGCTGCGATTCCTGTTGCGATACTGGACGATAGCGGCATTGAAATCATTGTCAGGAATGATGGCACTGCAATTTCAAAGCGGCCCCATTCGATTTTGCCAAGAGAAGAAACCATCAGTACACCAACGATGATCAACGCTGGTGCAGTTACCGCCGAAGTAACAACCGATAAAAGCGGGAAAAAGAATAGCGATAACAGGAAGAATCCCGCTGTTACTAAAGAGGCAAATCCACTTCGTGCTCCTGATGCTACTCCGGCAGACGATTCAATATACGATGTTGTTGTCGATGTACCGAAGATTGAACCGACAAGAGATGCAATAGAGTCAGCGAAAAGTGCACGCCCTGCACGCGGTAATTTATTATCCCTCATAAGCCCAGCCTGGTTTGCTACTGCAACTAGTGTTCCAGCGTTATCAAAGAAATCTACGAACAGGAAGGTCAAAATGATTCCCATCATTGTCGCCGTGTAGAAAGATGGGTCGCCGAATGCAGTGAAAACTGCTCCGAATGTAGGAGCTACGCTCGGTACTGCGCCGACTACTTGTTTAGGTGTATCAATAAGGTTAAAAATCATTCCGACAATAACAGTGATGATGATTCCGAAAAATACTGCACCGTGAATGCCTCTTGTCAGCATGATGACGGTGATCAACAATCCGAATAGAGCAAGCAATGTATTGCCATTTGTCAGGTCACCCAGTCCAACAAGTGTAGCTGGATTATCGACGATGATTCCTGCATTTTTTAATCCAATGAACGTGATGAACAATCCGATACCCGCTCCTACTGCGTGTTTAAGTTCAACCGGGATAGCATTAATCAGTTTTTCACGCCAGCCTGTAATGGTAAGCAATAGGAAGAAAACACTAGAAATGAATACTGCTGCAAGTCCATGCTGCCATGGAGCACCATGACTTAAAACGACGGTATAGGCAAAGAATGCATTCAAACCCATCCCTGGTGCCAGGGCGATTGGGTATTTACCGATCAAGCCCATGATGATCGATCCGACTGCTGCCGCTAGCGCTGTTGCGACGAAAACCGCACCATAATCCAATCTTAAAGCATCTGGCAGGTCCTTAATGTCCGCCAATGTCAATGTGATTGGGTTAACAATCAGAATATAAGCCATCGCAAGGAATGTGGTCATCCCGCCGATGAATTCGCGGCGATAGTTTGTGCCAAGCTTTTCAAACTCAAAATATTTCTTCATTTTTCTTTCCCCCTGAATGGAATTCAGGAAATAAGGCCAAAAAGAAAACGCCACGGGATACCGGGGCGCTGACTGCAGGCAATTCCGGCGCAATAAAATAATAGATTGCAAGCCAGAATTATATACCTCGTAGTCAAGCCATTTACGGTAGCTCGGTAGAAACTTTTGGGCCATATCCCCAAGATTATACGACGAATTATGACAAATTATTAAGTTCAGTTACATTCTAACAGGACTTTTGCCCTGAGTCAATAAAAAAAACGAACATTTTAATGTCCGTTTTTAGATATCGTTCGTCTTTTATTCCCATTCAATTGTTGCAGGCGGTTTGCTCGTAATGTCATAGACCACCCGGTTCACGTGGTCCACTTCGTTAACGATCCTTGTAGAAATAATTTCAAGTACGTCCCATGGAATCCTCGCCCAGTCTGATGTCATTCCATCAATTGAAGTGACTGCACGGATACCGATGGTGTAATCATATGTTCTGGCATCACCCATTACGCCAACACTGCGGATATCAGGCAGGACGGTGAAATACTGCCAGACTTCACGATCAAGGCCCGCTTTCTGGATCTCGTCTCGTAGGATGGCATCAGATTCACGAACAATCTCAAGTTTTTCTTCAGATATCGCGCCAAGGACACGGATACCAAGACCTGGTCCAGGGAAAGGCTGGCGCCAGACGATTTCATCAGGAATGCCGAGCTCTGTACCCAGTGCACGGACTTCATCCTTGAATAATGTATTCAATGGTTCAATCAATTTGAACTGCATATCTTCAGGCAGGCCGCCGACATTGTGATGTGATTTGATCGTCTGCGCAGTCGCCGTTCCGCTCTCAATTATATCGGTATATAAAGTTCCCTGAGCTAGGAACTCAATTCCCTCAAGTTTATCCGCTTCATCATCAAATACGTAAATAAATTCATTTCCAATGATTTTGCGCTTCTGCTCAGGATCGGAAACACCCTCCAGCTTGCTGAGGAAACGGTCCTTCGCATCCACTTTAATCACATTCATATTGAAGCCATCGGCAAAAGTCTTCATGACGCCTTCTGCTTCATCCTTACGCAATAAGCCGTGATCAACGAAAATGCAAGTCAGCTGGTCCCCGATCGCTTTGTGGATCAAGACCGCAACAACTGACGAATCGACGCCCCCGCTAAGCGCACAAAGAACTTTTTTATCACCTACAAGCTGGCGAATCTTCTCCATTTCAATCTCGATGAAATTCTCCATCGACCAATCGCCCTTGCATTCACATACTTTGAATACGAAATTTTTCAGAAGATCATTTCCGTAAATGGAGTGTCGTACTTCCGGGTGGAATTGGACCGCGTACAGCTTGCGGCCTTCGTCACTCATTGCCGCGATCGGGCAGGACGGGTTGATTCCATCCACCGTGAAGCCCGGAGGTGACATCGTGACTAGGTCACCATGGCTCATCCAGACAACCTGTTCACCAGGCGTACCTTCAAATAACCTATTCTGGTTGTGAAGTGTCAGCAAGGCTTTTCCATATTCACGGTTCTTCGCCTTCTCTACCTTCCCGCCAAAATGCATCGTCATCAGCTGCATTCCGTAGCAGATGCCAAGTATCGGCAGGCCAAGTTCGAAGATTTCCTCATCACAGCGGAACGCTCCCTCATCATAAACGCTATTTGGGCCGCCTGAGAAAATGATTCCCTTAGGGTTCATCTCCCTGATTTCCGCTGCTGTAATGGTATGCGGATGAAGCTCGCTGTAGACGCCAAATTCCCGGATCCTTCTTGTGATCAACTGGTTATACTGGCTGCCAAAATCTAAAACAACAATCATTTCCTGGTCTTGGAGCTCGGTTTTCATAAATTTCACCTCATTTAAAATAGAAACGCGGACTTCTTAAGTACAAGGTTATGTAAATAGTATGGCTTGTTGCCGCGTTTTTTGCTCATGCAGAAATGCGAAAGCTCATTGTTAAGTCCGAAGAGCGCTGCCCCTTAAAGGCCATGTCATCCCAAAAGCTACCGCTTTCGGCTGTGCAATGCTTTCCTTCAAATCGTTCCTTATCCTTTGGCTGGCGGGTCTAGCCATCGTGCACATCGGAAGGCTCTACCGATACAGTAAGTCCTTCGACTTCATCGGGGTGAGCGTAACATAGACACGGGCTAGGCGCAGCAAGACAATAAAAAAAGCCAGACTCCTGCCCTCCAAGAAATAGGAAAGCAGAATTCCAGCTCGTTGCGAACGAAAAGAAGCCTGCCTTCATAGTCAAATCATTTCCGGTGATTTGGTAGATACTTTCGACCCATATTATCGAGGATATATGAAGGATGATTCTATATAGTTGCACACATTGTATCAGTATAATATTTTAACGGTCAAGCCCCAGATTTCTTTATCATGTTTTCCCAGTGTTTTTTCACGTCCTGCCACATGTCTTCATCCAATTCGCCGCGGTAGAGATACTCCTCATACTTGGCTGTGAGCCTCCGCATATCGCTTGTAGAGAAGAATGAATCCACATAATAGGCGTAGTCACGCAATGTCTGGCCATCCTCCCGCTTCAGGCCGTATCGTCTTAGCTGGTTCAAGAGAGCGATATAGGCTTTCTCCAGATACTTGTTTTGCTTTTGGTATTTATAGAGAAGGATATACAGTGCCGGAAGCCATTTCCCCCGCAGTCTGTACATAATCGCCATGAATACGGCTAGCACCAGCAATGTCATCAAAATTTTGCCGAGGTTGGCCTTTAGGAAAGTCCCGGCATTTTTCAGGCCATCTGAAAAAGAAATCTCCGGCTTTCCAACCTGGGCCTGTTCTTCCGGAAGTTCCGGCTGCTTTGGAGCCACAGGAGCTGCAGTCTCCTCATCCTTTTGCTCTGTTCCTGTTTGAGCCTCGTTTTCACTTTCATATTGAAACTGTACATTATTTGAAAAACCTTGTGTCGGTTCAAACGGGACCCAGCCGACACCAGGAAAATAACCCTCGACCCAGGAGTGGGCATTATTATTTGTAACCTCATAAAGCCGGCGTCCATTGTCAAGCGTTTCGATATATTCCCCTTCTGTATAGCCTTTTACCCATCTGGCAGGAATGCCGATCGAACGCATCATGACGACCATCGATGTGGAATAGTTGTCACAATATCCTCGTTGTGTCTCGAACAGGAATTGGTCGACGTAGTCCTGGTCATCCTCTGGTACTGCGACGTTCGTTTGATCATAGACAAATTCGTTTGAACGGAAGTATCTTTCGATCGTCTGTGCTTTTTCAAGCCATGTTTGTTTATCTTTCGTAATTTCCTTAGTCAGGTCAACCACCCGCTTCGGAAGCTCTTCCGGTACCTGTGTGTATCTTGCCAGGAAAGCCGCATTCTCCTCTCCTGCCATAGCTTCAGATCCAGCTGCCTTGAGCTTTTCAACACTGTAGACAGGATGATCGAAGTTGAGCGAGTAAGGACCGAATGATCCTGATTGGCCATCCGGGAGCGACGTGATCTTCTCTGTAACAGGATCAAGCCTGAATTGAAGTATCGTATAGGCTGCGGATGCCTCCACTTGTTTAACCCCAAGTGGATAAACGAGATGGGGATAGCCGATCTTTGGTATCACCCTGCTCATACGCTGTTCAGTTTTGACCCCTTCTTCGAAAGGCTGCAGCGGAATTGGCTCTTCTGGCAAGAATTCAAACGGCGCCTCAGACGCCTTATCTGTAACCCAGCCTTTCCCTGTATAAACATCCTTCGTCTCGATTCTCCAGTAATGCCGTCCATCTGCTTCAGCGGCAAAAACGACCCGGTCGTCACCGATGAATGGTCCGCCAAGCGCTGAATCATCCGTTCCGTAGCCAACTTTACTAACACCGCCTCCACCTTCTCCAGAATCCTGGTTAAAGGAGGTGATGAACGGGACAGGGTCTGGCCAGATAGGGTCTGCCTTAGGGGCTGCATAGCCGATTCCCACACTTAAGACGATCATGGCGACTAAAGGAATCATCCATTTTTTCGCATTATTAAGGTTTTTCTTCACCAGTGCCCTGTCAGCAACCCGGTAGTACGAGAGCATCCCCATCACCGCAAATCCAGCAATGACTGTCCGGACAATCGCCGCATCTGCTTCATACGGAGTGAACGTGTCAAGCACTGTGATGTAGACGAGAGTCATGAAGAAAAACACGAAAATTCGCTTTCGGTTAATCAGCCAATATTGGATCAGATAAGCCATCAGCCAGAGCAAAACAAAGAACAATAATGTTCGGAATATGTTTGAAATCTCTGTCCATTCTGCATTTATGATTATCACGGCATTTGCCATGATTTCGTTGCCAAGCTGGACGAACCACTCCGCGCTGAAAAAAGTACCCTCGAAATACATGAAATGCACACAATAAAGGATGATGATGATTTTAATAAAAGCCCCTGGAACGATCGGCATATTGAAAAATGACATCATAAGAGATACGAATACAAATCCGAGGAACACACTTAAATGGCCGGTATCAGTCAGCTCCTTCAATGGCCGCAGCCATTCCCAGAGCAGCAAAAAACTGAAAATATAAAGCAGAAAGAATGCTGCGTCTTTTTTTTGCTTAGCTAACGTCATCCCCTGTTCACCTCCGAAAAGGCTTCTGCGAACTGACCGTCATGCACCATGACTAGCCGGATTCCCCTTGCATAGGCAGAGGACCTTAAATTAATCTCGCTTTTTGTTGGAGATTCCTGGCTATTTTTAATCAAGAAAATACTGACCGCTCCATTTTTTTGATTATAGAATGCCGCTTTTTCAATCAACTCTTTCGACAATTGGGCGGTTATCAGCATAAGTGAATTATTTTGCTGGGCAAGGAAGGTTTCTGCTTCCAGAACCCGGCCAAAGGAAACCGGGCTGCCATCCTGGATTTTGGCAAGGTGATAGAGAAGCTGCTGCTGCTGGCTCTCCCCGCCTCGAGCAGGAAAAGCTACACGCTCAACGCTCGATGTCAGCAGGCCAACCTGGGCACCTTTGCGTAAAATCGCCCTGATCACCGAAGCCGTAAAAGAAACGACAACTTCAAAATGAGGATCAGGTGCGCAATCCATCAGGATGGTCACATCATGGGACTGCCTTTGTTCGAATTCTTTCGTCATAATATCATTCCGCCTGGCTGTCGCCTTCCAGTTGATCCAGGAAAATCGATCCCCGGGCTGGTACTCGCGAACACCGATGGCCATGGAAGTATCACGCTGGACACGTTCCTTCGAGGCAGTCATCCCCTGGTCAAAATGGTGGGCAACCGGCCTGTAGAGCATGTCCTGATACGCTGGATAGACAAGAATCCTGTTTTCAGCGGGCAATATTTTTTCTTTTTCAATCAAGCCGAGCGGATCACCCGTTTTCAGCTTAATGCCCGTCAGGACATGTTCGCCCCTGGGCAAGTTTTCAATACTATAATCGAAGCTGACTACCCGGCTGAAACCCGGGAATACCATTGTCTTCGCTTTTTGCAAATCCTGGTTCGCGGCAAACGTATCCCCGGCCTGCTCTTCGGCAATCGCATAAAACAGCGGGAAAGCGATATTTCTTTCCAGAACAACACTCGCCCTGAACTTCTCTCCGGCGTTGTATTCCTGTTTTGTATACACTCGCTCTGCTTTGATTTCTTTTAATGAATAAAAACCAAGCCCCAAAGCATACAGCGCAAATGGCACAAAGCTGTAAAACAGGAACCAGCTGACAAAGCCGCCCTGAAACATCGCATAAGAAAAGGTGATCAGGATCAGCACCAGTAAAACGATGAGCTTCCAAACTTCTTTAAACTTTTGGAAAAATATCTTCATACTACTTCACGAGCCTTTGTACCGGCACCGGCACTCTCGCCATCACCCTGTTCACAACATCTTCAGTGGTGATACCTTCAAACCTGGCCTCTGATTTCAAAATGATCCTATGGGCAAAAACATATGGTGCCAGATACTGGACATCATCTGGAATGACGTAATCCCGCCCATAAATGAACGCATACGCCTGGGCAGCCTTCATTAAGGCAATCGATCCACGCGGGCTGACTCCAAGATAGACACTCGAATGTCCGCGTGTGCGGCTTGCCAGTTCGACAATGTACCGCTTTATCGTTTCGTCCACTACAACTTCTTTTATGCTCTGCTGCAGTTCTCTTAAATCTTCAAGCGATACTACTGGCTGCAGATCTTCGATTGGAAGATTTCGCTGGGCACGGTGCAGCACTTCCATTTCCTCATCCAATGCAGGATAGCCCATTTTCATTTTCAGCAAAAAGCGGTCCAGCTGTGCTTCTGGAAGTGGATACGTACCCTCGTAATCTATTGGGTTCTGTGTCGCCATGACAAAAAAAGGCTTATCAAGAATATGTGTCACGCCATCCACTGTCACACTCTGCTCTTCCATCCCTTCAAGCAGGGCAGACTGGGTTTTCGGAGATGTCCTGTTGATTTCATCCGCCAGAATGATGTTCCCCATGATCGGCCCAGGCCTGAACTCAAACTCCATCTCCTTTGGATTATAGATCGAGACACCTGTAACATCCGAAGGCAGTAAATCGGGAGTGAACTGGATCCTTCTGAATTTGGCACTGACAGACTTCGCAAGCGCACGGACCATCATTGTTTTGCCGACACCCGGCACGTCCTCAAGCAGCACATGGCCGCCCGCAAGCAGCGCAATCAAGCTTAGCTCCGCCACATTCCGTTTGCCTGTCATTACCTTATCTATATTTCCCAGTATTCGATCAACCGTTGGATTCATCTGGTCTCTCATTGAAATTTCCCCCTTATATCTATTTATCTATGAAAAATTCATTGCATTTTTATTCTAATGAGTCTATATTCGCTATTTTCTGTCAAAAATCCTGTATTAGGACGGATGAAAATATTTCCGCTTGTGATAGACGGGAGATATCGAGAGAAAGTTACAAAGAAAAGCTCAAGTTCCCTGGAAGACCGAGACAATCGTTAGAGCTGCCAATTCTAAATATGGTAAAAATCTATCTTTTATGATATAAAAAACGGCCCTCCTAAGAGTGACCGCCGACATTTATCAGTTAATCTATTTAGCTAGCAGCCTTCGGAATTGCACCCATGCCCTCGAGAATGATTCTGGCGTCTGTGTTTAAATACGCTTCAATATCCGTCCGCAAAAACAGGAGAGAATGATCCCTGATGACTACCTTCAAACCTCTTAAGTCGAATTTGGATGCATAGTTGTTTACGGCATTGATGATGGCCATATCCTTCCTTGAGAGGGGCTGTTGGCCAGCTTCCATCCGCTTTGTCAAAAATTCGAGCAGCTCTCTTGCATTCGACTTTAAATGACTGCGGTTCTCGTTCAGGATTTCGATGTTCTCTTCCATATACATTCTTGCTGCAGCAAAATCGAGTTCCTCAACACTATTGTTAATCCTCGCAATCAAGTCCAAAACGTGCATTGCCTTCTCCTCCTGATGTAAAAAAACTGCGCTTATCTTCTTTATCGGTTGGTAACAGCAGTACTCCATCCTTTATATAAAAATTAGTTATTAAGACTTATCGCTGGGATTGTTAATTAGGCAGAACAGGCTATTGGTTTTTTCTTGTAAATATAAGCATCAGCCTTCGCTTTATCTATGAATTTTCCCAAGTTCATCGACATAAATGGATTCTACCATTGTCCTCTCGAACGGCCTTCCTTTACCGTCAACCCCGGTAACTTCTGTAGTCAGGTTGTAAACGCCCGGCTGAGAAAAATCCCCGTCGGTGATTTTCCCTGCCTTAACACCTTTACCTGCTTCCTTGAGCTTCTTCTTACTGTCATGGTCATATTTAATCCAACTTGTTTTATAAGAGGCTTTTACCTTCTGGCTTTGGTCCTTTTTCAATTCAACCGCAAGCGGACTTTTAACACCGACCACGAGCAAATACGCCGCTGCCGGTCCGGCTACCTTCCAATTCCCCGCTTTTGGCTGGCCAATCTCAAACTGGTGCACCCATGCTCCCTTGAAAAAGTCACCGGTATCCTGTTTAATTTCCGACGGGCTGTACTCTATGCCATCCGGCCCCTTCAACTTGAGTGACGGCAGCCTTTTTTCACTAAGGAAGGCCATTTGGAAGCCTTCTGCACCTTCTTCGATGATGAAGCTATCTTTTATTGCTTTTAATGATTTCCCGCCTTTTACAATTTGGCTTGTATCAGGTTCTGCTGAAACCTCAGCCGCTGAAAAGGTACCAGCAGCTGTCTGGGCAGACATTGTATATGGTTTGAAAACTGAGAAAGTATAGGAACCTTCTCGAATTGTGGTATGATTCCAGGCACCTTCCCGCACAATGCTGCCGCCTGGCAGGCGGGAACTTGCCACAGTGACCACTCCGTCGTTAGAACCGTAGCTGCTTAGGTAAATCCCTCCCCAGTATAAGGCGCTGCCAAAGGAGCCCCATTTATACCCGCCAAGAGTATAGTAATGGTTCTTGGATGCATTTGCATGGTTATCCGTGATACTGCGGAAATAACGCATATTTCCTGTCTGAAGTGAGCGTGTCGCATCATTATTGCTGCCGAGCAATGCCGCAAGCCACCACGCCGAGCTGCTGTGTGCAAGGTCTGACAGCTGGGTGCCATGGTGCGGAGAAGAAAGTGTGATGACATTTGAAACATATTGGTGTGCACCATAGTGGACAAGTGCCGCTTGAGTGTCCACTCCGCCTTTACTGTGGCCAACAACGACCACCTTCTTACCGCCAAAATATTCATAGATCTGCTTCAGCTTTTCGGCCAGCATTGTCCCGTTCGCCCACATATCCTTTTCCGGATACAAATCGATGAATGCGGTTTGATAACCATTCGCCAGTGCAGTCTCGTACATATCATTGCCATCCCACCATACTGAGGCAGCACTATTATATCCATGAACGAAGACAATGGGTGCTTTTGATGGATCAATCCAGGAAGGGTCAGCTCCCAGATACCAAGTTCCCGGAACTCCAGATGAACCGCCGCCTAAATCACCGGCCCTGGCCTCAACAGGTACCATCAACAATAAAACCATTAGGAATGACATAATCCTTTTGCTCCTCCTCAAACCTTCCCCTCCTCCTTTTTACGCACATCTATAAAAATTATTAAAATGCCTTATTGGTTAGAAGGGTACTTTGCTTCATTTTGATCAGGAAAATAGTCTTATCTCTCCATTGAACAAGAAAAACCCGCCAAACTGGCAGGCCCTCCATCTTATTCTCCTACGATTTTTGCACCTTTCAGCAGGTCCTCTGTCAATGCGATTCCTTCTTCTTCAGCCGCCTTTTTATTGATGACCAACTCCAGGTTCTCCGGATAGCCAACCGGCATCTCTGATGGCTTTTTGCCCTCAAGGATTTCTACTGCCATTTTCCCAGTGGTGTAGCCCAGTTCATGATAATCCAGTCCATAGGACGCGAATGCTCCTCGTTTCACCGAATCACCTTCACCCACGAACATCGGAATATCTTTATCATTTGCTACTGTGATTACAGACTCAAGCGCGGCAACGACTGTATTATCCTTAGGAATATACATCACATCTACACGTCCAACCATTGATTCAGCCGCCTGCTTCACTTCAGAGCTGGCAGAAATAGTCGTTTCTACGGCCTCAAGTCCCTCTGCTTCCAATGCTTCTTTGGCGTTTTTCACATTCACGACAGAGTTGGGTTCACCATTGTTATAAATAATCCCGACCTTCTTCGCATCCGGGATGAACTTCTTGATTGCCGCGATCGTATTCTTGATAGCATCGGGGTGTGTATCCGAGGTTCCCGTTGCATTTCCTCCCGGTTTTTCCATGGATTGTACCAGCTCTGCACCGACAGGGTCCGTAATGGCAGTGAACAGGACCGGAATATCCTTTGTCGCCTGGACCGCTGCCTGAGCACTTGGTGTCGCAATTGCTAAAATAAGATCACTATCATCTGAAACAAACTTTTGGGCAATCGACGCATTATTATTCATATCACCCTGGGCATTCTGGTAATCAATTTTCAGGTTCTTGCCTTCTTCATAGCCAGCATCCTTAAGGGCAGCGATAAATCCCTCTCTTGCCGCGTCAAGTGAAGGGTGTTCGACAATCTGAGTAATCCCAATTTTTACCGTCTTATCCTTTTTCTCTCCACTCACCTGATTACCGCCGCCACATGCAGCAAGCATGAGCATTGCACCGCTCAATAAAACAGCCAACCTCTTCTTCATCCGTTTACCTCCCCAGATTAGTTAACAAATCATGTCTTCACCTGGTGTGTATTTTATATTTTTACTATTTATAATATTCTGATATTAACATGTAATCTTGTCCTCGACAATAGCATTTTTAATATGAATTCACCATGCTATTTTTCAAAGAATTAATATTCTTTAAGTTCCTATTCATTAAAAACTTACTTTCGAGTACTAGCAAAAAATAAAAGGACTAACCTTTGCAGATTAGCCCCAAAGTGTATCTAATAGCGGATAATCCCTTCTTCAGCCAATAATCGAAGTGCTTTTTTGATATTAGATACATTGAGTATTATTGCATTCTCTTCTCCTTGATATATTGCTCTCACTTTCACTTCACGGAACAACGAAGAATAAATGCGGGTTAGTACTCCTTGAGCCCCGGTTTCCAGACCCAGCAGCTGTATGACCTGCTCCTCTTTGTATTTAACTCCCAGAGAATCAAGAACCTCCCTTACTACACGGTTTGATGCTGGATCATTTGAACGGGGAGGCCCTACGACAATTCTAACCAAATTGATTTCATGCAGCTTCGTTATAGTAAAGGCAGTAAAACTTACTCCCCTATTAGAAATCTTCGCGATAATTTCATTTAAAGTCCTGTCGTTCGCAGTAAAAGTAAATTGCTGTCTAATGACAGGAGTTAGTCTTAATCTGTTATTGGACATTACATCACTTCCTTTCCGTTAAAATAGTTTATTCGGCGGATTATAAAAGGAGTGTTTGTTTGTCCTTAGGAAGGAATATTTTTGGAATGGAATAATCAGAGGCCCAAAAGATTGCCTTTTCCTGCTGATTTAGCAAATAAGCCTTGCTGCCGAAAATGAATTGAATTGCGCAACAGCTAGTGTTCCTTTTTATAGATTGAGGCTTCCAATCAATACCTGTGATTTTTTATTTATTAAGTACGTGAAATGGATTATCATTATATTAAAAAAAAGAAAGAGGTTACCAAATGAATGCAGCATATTCTACATCTTCTGGGATGACCAAAACAAAGGCCCTGGTCATCAATGCACTTTTTATCGCTTTAACCGTTGTAGCGACAATGTTCATCAACATCAAGCTCCCAATCATGGGAAATGGCGGTTTAATCCACTTAGGGAATGTGCCCCTGTTCATCGCCGCATTTGTTTTCGGCAGAAAAACAGGAGCAATCGCAGGTGCGTTCGGAATGGGCTTGTTCGACTTGATTTCCGGCTGGGCTGTATGGGCCCCATTCACCTTCGTCATAGTTGGCGCTATGGGCTATGTAGCGGGATTAATGGCTGAAAAAATGCCAGGCAAGAAGGCAGTGGTTTATTCACTTGCCGTTATCGTTGCAATGTTGATAAAAATCGTAGGTTACTATTTTGCTGAAGTCGTCCTATACGGCAACTGGATTCAGCCGTTTGGATCCATCCCGGGCAACATCATGCAGGTTGTTCTTGCTGGATTGATTGTTGTTCCTGTAGCAGGACGTATTAAGAAATTATTATTTTAATAGAAATCTTTGGAAGCCTGCAAGTTTCCAAGTTCATAAAGAAATCCCCTATCGCTTGATAGGGGATTTCTTTATGTATGTGACTCGAAGCATCCAGCCGATTTTGTCGATATGTATGCCTAAAATGCTGTAGATATTTCTCGGGAAATTGTTGAAATTTGAAAGTGAAATATCGCTTCTCTGACTTTATTGTCGAAGGCTTCAAGATACACCTTTCATATCGCCCAGCGATATACAAAGCAATGCGACAGCTTCTCATGCAAACCAGGCATGTTGCGTATATCGGAATGCAATACACTGTTTGCTAACTGTCTTCTTTATAATAGAATCGCTATATCCAGTATTTTATTTCTTGAATAAAGAAAATAGCCAGCCCCATTTTCTATTCTGTATCTCCGCTTCTAAACGTTTGTTAAAATCATTTTGGGAAATCCACTCATTCTTTTGTTCTTCCCGTATTCTTTGTAATTCATTTTGCAGCAGTTCGCTCTTTTCTCTTTCCTGTTCCAGCAGGCTTTCGTAATGGGTATTTTGCTGTTCGATGATTTTTTCAATCTTCGAATTGGTTCTTTGTGCTGAATTCCCGATGCTGGAGCTGATTACATGATGATCCTGCTGGAGCTGGGAAACATTCGTCTTCAGCTGAGCCATATCGCTTTTTAGCTGCAGGTTCATTTCACGGGCTGCTGCTAGTTCATTTACAACAAAAAGCAAAACCTCTTTTAGCTGATTAGGATCCTGCGGCAGATTTTCGTATGTATCGTTAAGAGCGATTTCGGTACCTCCCGCTCCTTCAAGCTTCTCCTTTTGCTCAGCCACGAGATCCTTGGCCGTTTCATCCAGAGGCTTGTCCGTATCGCGTAACGCTACAAGCGCTTTAATATCAGATTGAACAAAGATTCGCCGATCCCCATCTTTTAAGAACTCGTAGCCATTGCGCTCAAGAATCTGTCCATACTTTCGGACTGTAGGAGTCGCAATCCCCACTTCCTCCGCTACTTCCTTCGTTGAGAATGCCTGTTCATTCGGTTGTATATCGTGTCGCATATCGCACATGCACCTCCTAAATACCAATATGCTAGGTTTTAACCACAAATACAAGAGTCATATCGTCTATATTTATATTCTAGCAGATAGATCGCTATATACATATCGTATCGGCAGATTTTTTCATTCCTATAGTCTATTTAGAGGGTTAACCTTTATAAAAGCGATACATACGCCTGCAAAACGCCGAGATGTTCCCTGCCTCTCTTAAACCTTTGCGATTTATTTTCTTAGGCTGAATTCAGCGGTATGTTTTCATATAGTAGGAGAAGAATAAAAAAACTTCCCACTGTTAATATAACCAGTGAGAAGCTTCCGATTAATAAAGCAATTTAATGTTCTAAATAATTATATCTGAACCGTTTCCGCCGATTCTTCAAGCATTGTACCCTTGCTGGCAAAATTGATATGCCATGATAGGGCCTTTTCCAGAACATGCGGCGTCTGTCCCCCTCTTTCCAGTGCTTCTTGATAATAGGCTCGAAGCTGATCACGGTACACTGGGTGCGCACAGTTATCAATGATCAGTTCGACTCTTTCCCTTGGTGCAAGACCTCTCAAGTCGGCATATCCCTGTTCGGTAACAATGACGTCAACGTCATGCTCGGTATGGTCTACGTGAGAGACAAAAGGAACAATGCTGGAGATCTTCCCGCCTTTGGCAATGGATTTTGTGACAAAGATCGCAAGGCGGGCATTACGGGCAAAATCACCTGAACCGCCAATACCGTTCATCATTTTAGTGCCAAGGACGTGAGTTGAATTCACGTTTCCGTAAATGTCCAGCTCCAACGCTGTATTGATTGAAATCAATCCGAGACGGCGGATGACTTCTGGATGGTTGGAGATCTCCTGAGGGCGCATCATCAATTTATCGCGGTATTTTTCAAAATCTGAAAATACCTGCCCCATTTTCTCTTCGGATAGCGTTATCGAACAGCACGAAGCAAATTGAACCTTTCCTGCATCGATCAGGTCAAACACTGCATCCTGCAGAACCTCGGAATATACTTCTAAGTTCTCAAACTCTGAATCAAGCATTCCATGGAGAACTGCGTTTGCAACTGATCCAATTCCTGATTGTAAAGGTGCCAGGCTTTCAGTAAGCCGTCCACTCTGTACCTCTTTTCGAAGGAATTCAATCAAATGCTGGGCCATCACAACCGTTTCTTCATCGGGAGGAACAATCGTCGATGGTGAATCAAGTTGATTCGTGAACACAATCCCTTTTACCTTATCGACATCCACTGGAATGCCGCTTGTCCCTATCCGGTCATCTGGTTTAGTGAGCGGAATCGGCTGCCTTGATCCTTGTTTGCCTGGCTCATACAAATCATGAAGTCCCTCAAGCTGTATGGACTGTGCTGTGTTTATTTCAATAATAATCGACTTCGCATTCTGGGCAAATGCCATAGAATTGCCTATTGAAGTAGTTGGGATGACCATTCCATCCTCGCTGATTGCAACCGCTTCCAAAATTGCTACATCTATTTCCATAACATCTGCACGAATCAGCTCTGCCGTATGTGATAAATGCTGGTCTACAAAAAGAAAGTCACCCTGATTGATGCCACGGCGCATGGTGGCATCTGCCTGGAATGGCAATCTCTTGCCCAGGATGCCTGCCTCCGCGAAAAGCTTATCCACATCAGAACCAAGTGAAGCACCAGTATAGACATTAACCTTAAAGTTTTCTTCGTGTTTAACCCTATTAACAAGGGCAAATGGCACCGCTTTCACATCACCCGCACGCGTGAATCCACTTAGACCCAAAGTCATACCGTTTTCAATCAAGGAAGCTGCCTGTTCAGGAGTCACAACTTTGTCCTTTAGACGGTGATCCCTAATTCGCTCTAATTGCTGTTCCATATCTCAATCCCTCGCTTATGTATAGTTATAATAATTTTACCCATTAGCACCATCAAGATATGGTTTTTGGAATACTAAACGAAAAATTCAGACAAAACAGCAAATATTGACTCCCAAGCAGAATAAATCAGAATCCTAACAGCTTTCTAAAATAACTGGAGTAGGATTGGCTAACCGGTACCCTTTGACCATTATCCATTGAAAGCAGAAAAGTTGAATGAGTGTCCGGATAAATCGTCTTGATGTGGTTCACATTCACAATAAACGAACGATGGCATCGTATAAAGGAATCCTTCGGGAGCAAATATTCAAACTCCTGAAGGGAGTATTTATGTGTCCCTGATATTTCATTCGTGTAGACATGCGTCTTCTTATCTTTTGCCTCAAGATAGACAACGTTTGAAAAAGGAATTGGAATCCAGCCATCCTGTGTTTTCAGGGTTACAACTGACTTTCCATCTGTTAACGCCGGATAGATTGCTGTAACACACCCCTCAAGCTCTCCATTATGTAAAAACGGAACCGCCATGCCATGATAAGGAATGCCAAATACATCCCGGTTAATAAACTCGGAAACTTTTTGCTTGGACATCAGTGCTTTATAGGCAATCGTCCCTTCCTTCACAGGATCCCCAGCAGCAATCTTTAAATCGACCCTTTTGCTTGGACGATAGTATATATAGTCTTTTGTATTTGAAACGGCAATTGAGATTTCATCAGAAAATAATTCCCCGATGACATCCAGTAATGAGCTTAAGGTTATGTCTTCCATACTTTTCTCACCTCGATATTATTATACTACTATTATTTAGACAAAACTTGGAGAGTTGTTACGCTTAACAAAATTAGAAACCACTGGCATTTCTTTACGAATAAATAGAGCATATCCAATCATCATACCGAATAAGACTGATTTGGATGGAAAGATCGATTGCCCATTCGTATTGTAAATAAGGCTCAAAAAAAAGAAGCTAGCAGTTCATTGAACTTCAAAAGCTTCCACTATAACCCTCTATGTCAGCAAAATGTAATACATTTTTTTGATCATTCATTTGTAACCATCATGCCCTTAGAGTGTCTTTTAAGATATCATCTCAATTACATATTGAATCTGCTTTCATTAAAGATTGTATTTATAAGGTCATCCAAGTCAACATCATCATTTTCAAGAAGATGCCTTTCAGGAATGTTATCTGTATTAAAATCCTCAACGATTTGCCTGATTCTTTCCTCCCCAACAAACGCCGCCCCGGACCGTTGTTTATCCCTTTTGATGATTGTATCAATCTTACTGCTAATTACAACGACTTTAATGTTAACATTAAAATCACCTATACGGTCAACAATTGAAAACAGCTGCTCTTTTGAAAAAACATAATCGACAACTGTATGAATATTATGTTTACTAAAATTCTCAATCAGGGAAACCATGTTATCCCATAATATATTTAAAAATAATTTGTCATGATCATCACAAGGATGAACCCACCCGCTTTTCACCATGTTGTATAGCGCATCGCCCTCAATATGAACACTAACTTCATTTATTTTTTCAGCGATTCTTTCTGCCAATGTAGTCTTACCGGCTCCTGGTGGACCACTTATTAAAATAACGGTCGGCTTATTCATAAAAACACATCCTTCACAGCATAAATTTGTCTCATTCCATTAATCCTCTTTATTCCTGTATTTCTTGCGTTCCCATTCAATCGCCTTCTGTTCCAGGTTTTGCACAAATTACTTTTTAAAAATTGATTCAAGCGGACAGTGTTCTAGTACATTAAAAGATTAAAAGATAAACCTGCCAGCAGTTCCCTAAAGACCTCGAAGGACATTCGTCCACTCAAGTAAGGTGTTATATGCATATCCATATTAAAGAATAAACATAAGGGAGTGTTATTAAAGAAATGCAAAAGGAATTTATTAACGAGAATGGGGAAGTTAAAAACCTGCTCCCGTCTCTGCCTGAACATGATGATGCTGAGGGTATGGATTCTGAACCAGTTATTCCTCATCAAGCTGATGACCCTCCGTGTGGACCGGTTAATCGAAACGTCAATTTTTGCTGTGAGGTGGAAATTCCTGAAGGTTTTATGGGAGTAATTGACGATATAAGGTTAATTTATAATACAAATCAATTAAGAGCCCATATAGAAGAATGTGATAAGACTGTTGATACTGACTGTGGCCCTGTAACAGTACCATTATATCAAGTAAGGGTTACAGGATGCATCCCATTTATAGGAAGCGTATCAGTAATAGGTGATTGCGGAGGATTAGAAACCACAGGAAATGACCCTGCTTGTCCTCCAGCATTAGATAATTCTGGACTTGGACGTATAAGTTGTTCAGGTAAAGTATGTGTAGACCATGTTATTGGTTGTTCGACAACTCTGCCCACCACTCTCCCTGCTTTGAACTGTGACACGATTCCGGTAACAGGATATGGTGTGTTTAATAATAATCGGCCTGGAGTAGTATGTGGACTTCAGATTATATGCAGAAGCATAATCTTTGCAGGTACCTTCCAACTTCCTGCGATTAACGACAGCAAATAAGAAAAGGCCTCCCATCAGTTCAGCAGACTGAGGAAGACCTTCTCCAAGAAAACATTTTTGTGAAAAGAGTGAGCATTTTTTGCTTACTATGAGCAAAAATAGAGCTTATATCTTATTCCACTTTAAAACTTCTATATATCAGGCTTTATGATGTTAATTACATCATTCCGCCCATGCCGCCCATTCCGCCCATGTCAGGCATTCCAGCGCCAGCTGGTTCCGGGATGTCAGCTACTACTGCTTCAGTAGTCAGGAACATTGCAGATACGGATGCTGCGTTTTGAAGTGCAGAACGAGTAACTTTAGTTGGGTCCACGATACCAGCTTCGATCATGTTTACCCACTGTCCAGTTGCAGCGTTGAAGCCAGTGCCAACTTCTTCGCGCTTCAGGCGCTCAACGATGACTGAGCCTTCAAGGCCCGCGTTGTGAGCGATTTGGCGAACTGGTTCTTCCATAGCGCGAAGGACGATGTTCACACCAGTTGCTTCGTCCCCTTCTGCCTGGATCTCAGATACTTTTTTGTATACGTTCAGAAGCGCAACGCCACCGCCTGATACGATACCTTCTTCAACTGCAGCGCGAGTTGAGTTAAGAGCATCTTCAATGCGAAGCTTGCGTTCTTTCAATTCAGTTTCAGTAGCAGCACCAACCTTGATGACTGCAACACCGCCAGCTAGCTTAGCAAGGCGCTCTTGTAATTTTTCACGGTCAAATTCAGAAGTCGTTTCTTCCATTTGAACGCGGATCTGGTTCACGCGGCTTTCGATTTGAGCGCTGTCTCCAGCACCTTCAACGATTGTTGTTGTTTCTTTTGTAACAACAACTTTAGAAGCGCGGCCCAAAGATGTGATTGTAGCAGATTTAAGATCACGGCCAAGTTCTTCAGTGATCACTTCACCGCCAGTCAATGCAGCGATGTCTTCAAGCATAGCCTTACGGCGGTCACCAAAGCCAGGTGCCTTAACAGCAACTGCGTTGAATGTTCCGCGAAGCTTGTTGACTACCAATGTAGCAAGTGCTTCACCTTCTACATCTTCAGCAACAAGCAATAATGGTTTGCCTTGCTGTACAACCTGCTCAAGGACAGGAAGGATTTCCTGGATGCTGCCGATTTTCTTATCAGTGATCAGGATATATGGATTTTCAAGAACTGCTTCCATCTTGTCAGAATCAGTTACCATGTATGGAGATGCATATCCGCGGTCGAACTGCATACCTTCCACAACGTCCAACTCTGTAGTGAAGCCCTTAGATTCTTCAATAGTGATAACGCCATCGTTTCCAACGCGCTCCATCGCTTCAGCAATCAATTGGCCAACTTCTTCGTCAGCAGCAGAAATTGCTGCAACTTGAGCGATAGAAGCTTTGCCTTCGATTGGCTTGGAGATAGCCTTTAACTCTTCAACTGCAGTAATAACAGCCTTTTCCATACCTTTGCGGATACCCATTGGGTTAGCGCCGGCAGTTACGTTCTTAAGGCCTTCACGGATCATTGCCTGAGCAAGAACAGTTGCAGTAGTTGTGCCGTCACCAGCAACATCGTTTGTCTTGCTTGCTACTTCAGCAACAAGTTTAGCACCCATGTTTTCGAATGCATCTTCAAGCTCGATTTCTTTAGCGATTGTTACACCGTCATTTGTGATAAGCGGTGAACCAAATTTCTTCTCAAGAACCACGTTGCGTCCCTTTGGTCCAAGAGTTACTTTTACTGCATTTGCAAGAGAATCTACCCCGCGAAGCATCGCGCGGCGTGCTTCTTCACTGAACTTAATTTCTTTTGCCATTGTAGAAAAACCTCCTCAGAATTTTAAATTTATTAAATGTACTGTCAGTGATTATTCAACTACAGCTAAAATGTCGTTTTCGCGTAGGATCAGGTACTCAGTTCCCTGATACTTCACTTCTGTGCCTGCGTATTTTGAGAAGATAATGCGGTTTCCGACTTCAACTTCAAGAGCAACACGCTCACCGTTTTCAAGTACACGGCCAGTTCCAACAGCTACGACTTTACCTTCTTGAGGTTTTTCTTTCGCTGTGTCGGGTAAAACGATACCGCTTGCAGTTTTTTCTTCAGACTCAACAAGCTCGATAATAATGCGATCTCCTAATGGCTTGATCAAGTGAAACAACCTCCTCAAATTATATGTAGATTATTTTTTATTAGCACTCGCCTCAATAGAGTGCTAACACAATTTATATATTAAATAATCTTATTTTTTTTTGCAAGTGTGAAGCAAAAATTTTTGGTAAAAATTTATGGTTTTCTGCTATGATCTATGTCTGATTGAAACAATACATGCTTATTCAAAGGACTGTCCTGCTCCACATTCGGATGGTGAAATGTTTTAACAGGCTCCATGCCGATTTTTCTCATCACATTGATAGAGGGCGCATTAATTTCAGCAGTAAAACTAAAAATCTCGCTGAAGCCCAATTGATGAAACCCATAATCCAGACAAGCCTTGGCACCCTCTGTTGCATATCCTTTTCCCCACGCCTCTTTCTTCAGCCTCCATCCAATTTCGACACACGGGGTGAAATCTGCTTCGAATGTTGCCCTGTGAAACCCTATGAATCCAATAAACTCTTTAGAGTCTTTCACTTCTGCCGCATACAACCCATAACCATAATCCTCAAACTCGGAAAGGATTGCCTGATAAAACCGTTCAGTTTCTTCGTGTGAAAGCATACGAGGAAAATACTTCATTACATCCTCATCTGCATTCATATTGCAAAACGGCTCCAAATCTGCTGCTGACCAGTCTCGCAAATAGAGTCTTGAAGTTTCTAAATAAATCATTTGAACCCCCGTCCATTTTCAAGAAGAAAAATTCACCTTAACAAGTATGCGGTTTTCCATGAATATTTAACCCTTCTAAGGATGCTGACTCTACAATTTGAACTTTCCAATCGTTTACTAGTAGAATAAAGAAGTGTGATTCATAACGAAGCTGTACCCCGTAGTTTATTTTACAGGCCCGCATATTATTACGTAAAATTTCAGGATATACATTATCTGCATCGTTAAGGAGTTTTTTTATTGAAAAGAGAATACTGGTACGTCATCATTGCTTATATTGTCATGCAGCTTTCAAGTCTGATCGGCATTCCGATCGTTGCATTCGTTGGGGCTGCGATGGGGAAAAGCCTGCAGGAAATGGAAACCCTCGCGATTCCATACTGGCTCGTGATAAGCTTTTCGCTCACGCTTTTAATTATCCTGCTGATTTTGAGGAAAGAAAGACACTCACAGGCTGACTTACGCGGAGCAGCTTCTCCTGCCAACTCGGCTGGCTGGGCATTTGCCGGTGTTTTTCTTGCCATGTTCGCTCAATCCATTGCAGCCAGCATTGAAAACATGCTTGGCATTGAGATGGGCTCGGAGAATACACAGGAAATCATCAAGCTGATTGAAAGCTTCCCGGTTGTCATCCTCGTCAGCTCAATCATCGGACCGATCTTAGAGGAAATCGTCTTCCGAAAAATTATTTTTGGCAGCCTGCATAAGAAAATGAACTTCTTTTTCGCGGCGCTGATCAGCTCGGTCATATTCGCATTGGCGCATATGGAGCCCGAGCATGTGATCCTTTACTCTGCGATGGGCTTCACCTTTGCATTCCTTTATGTGAAAACAAAGCGGATCATCGTGCCGATCATCGCGCATGTTACAATGAATACGATGGTTGTCCTGCTTCAATCCGTATTTCGGGAAGACATTGAGAGAATGATAAAAGAAGCAGAGAAAATTCAAAGCTTTATTGGGGGATTTTAAGACATGAAGCAATCGCCTTTATTTTCAGGCATTGTCTACATCTTGTTAGGCAGCTTATTCACCTATTTCGCAATCCAGAATGTAAACGAGACAGGCTGGGGATTTTTCAGCTATCTGCTTGTAGCCCTTGCCACGTTCGACTTCGGGTCCGGTATCAGAATGATCCTGTTCCATTTCAAACTGAAAAATATCCAGAAAAAATAGCCCCTTCATCTGAAGGAGCTATTTTTTATTCTTCGATTTCCGTAATTTCTGTATCTGTCGGATAATGTTTCAGGAAATAAATTAATGATTGAAGTTCTACTGCCAGGTCAATATGGTGAATCCTGATGGAAGGAGGCACATTCAGCCTCGCAGGCGTAAAATTCAGGATTCCCTTTACGTTTGCCTGTACCAGTCTGTCCGTGATTGGCTGAGCCACTGCTGATGGCACAGTCAGGATGGCCACCTGGATCCCTTCCTCTACGACTACACGATCCAGATCATCCATATGGTAGACAGGTACATCGCCAATTTGAGACCCAACCTTGTCTGGGTCGACATCAAAGGCAATCTCGATTTTTGTGTTATTGTTCTTGGAAAAATTATAATTTAAAAACGCGGTTCCCAAATTACCCACACCGATCAGTGCAACCTTTGTAAGCTCGTCCTGGTCGAGCGTCTTTCGGAAAAAAGTCAGCAGATAATTCACATTGTAGCCGTATCCCTTTTTACCCAAAGCCCCGAAATAGGAAAAGTCCCTTCTGATCGTCGCTGAATCCACTTTAACCGCCTCGCTCAGCTCTGCGGACGATACCCTCTGCTTGCCTGAAGAATGTAAGTTCAATAAGAATCGGTAATATAGCGGCAAACGTTTTGCGGTTGCCTGAGGAATCTTCATAGCATCATTCGTCATTCTCCATCCTCCACCTGTTCTATTTCTATTTTAACTTTCCATCTCTCTTAAAATCACCGTTTTTACCGCCTGTTTTTTCTATTAGATAGGTCTTGCCGATAACCATTCCTTTGTCAACGGCCTTGCACATATCATAAACTGTCAGCGCACATGCAGATGCCGCTGTTAACGCTTCCATTTCTACCCCTGTATTCCCTTTGGTTTTAACAGAAGCGGCAATATTTAAAATATAATCATTTTCATTTTGCTCCCATTTAAACGAAAGGTCAATGCCTGTTAATGGAAGCGGATGGCACATAGGGATGATTTCAGAAGTCTTTTTCGCTGCCATGATGCCAGCCACCTGTGCAACTGCCAGCACATCTCCCTTTTTCATTTTATTTTCAGTAATCCTTACATATATATCTTCATTAACGGTAATGCTTGAATGGGCGACTGCAGTGCGTACCGTCTCCGGTTTATCGCTGACATCGACCATTTTCGCTCTGCCCTCTTCGTTAAAATGCGTAAATTCTGCCATGTTCAAGCTCCTTTCAACCAAATAATACACTATTTTCACAAACTTGTGTGTGAACTTTGTTTCCATTTTCACAATACAACATGAAAATTTTTTCATCCTTTAAGCTGGTCGCAGACCGCACATATTGCCGAGCCCATTGTATTGGGTTACACTATCCCTAAGGCATTAGAGGTGAAAAATAATGATATTATTACAGGTGAATCAGCTATCAAAATATTTTGCTGCTGATCTTATTTTATCGAATATAAAGTTTGAAATACAAACCAATGACCGTGTAGCGCTGGTTGGCCGGAATGGAGCGGGGAAATCGACTCTCCTGAAAATCATTGCTGGCTATGAATCTCATGAGGACGGTGAAATCATCCGTCCAAAAGGGACATCCATCGGCTATCTCGCACAAAATACCGGATTGGAATCCGAGAAAAGCATATGGGATGAAATGCTGGCTGTTTTTGACCATTTGCACAGAATGGAAAAAGAGCTTCGCCGGCTTGAGGAAAAAATGTCTGATCCTGGCATCCTTTCGAACGAGTCAGAGTATGGAAGAGTATTGAAGGACTATGACATTCTCCAGGTCGATTTTAAGGAAAAAGGCGGTTATCAATATGAAGCGGACATCCGTTCCGTCCTTCACGGCCTTAACTTCCATTCTTTTGATTATTCCACAAAAATCTCTACTTTAAGCGGAGGACAGAAAACCAGACTTGCCCTCGCCAAGCTGTTATTGACCCGTCCGGATATTCTGATTCTCGATGAACCGACGAACCATCTGGACATTGACACTCTTTCCTGGCTTGAACAGTACCTGCAGGGTTATGACGGTGCGATTCTCATTGTTTCCCACGACCGCTACTTCCTTGATAAGGTTGTGAACCAGGTATACGAAATCTCTCGTCACCAGCTGATGAAGTTCCCTGGTAATTACAGCTCGTATTTAGAGGAGAAAGCCGCAAATTACGAGCGAGACCTAAAGCTATATGAGAAGCAGCAGGATGAAATCGCCAAGCTGCAGGACTTTATCCAGCGGAACCTTGCCAGGGCGTCAACAACAAAACGTGCCCAGAGCCGCCGGAAACAGCTCGATAAAATTGATCGGCTGGACAGGCCTATGGGTGATGAAAAGTCCGCTTCCTTCAGCTTCCAGATTGAACGACAAAGCGGAAATGATGTCCTGAAAGTCGATACTCTCGCGGTAGGCTATCATGATGAAGCCGTTTCGAGGGACATAACCTTTCATCTGACACGTGGAGACAGCACTGCCCTGGTTGGACCTAATGGCGTTGGCAAGTCAACATTATTGAAAACAATCGTTGAAAAATTGCCATCAATATCTGGGAATATCCAGTATGGTTCTAACGTGTCCATCGGCTATTATGACCAGGAACAGGCAGAGCTTAGCTCCAATAAAAAGGTTTTAAATGAGCTTTGGGATGAATATCCGCTGAAATCAGAAAAAGAAATCCGCACCGTATTAGGAAACTTCCTTTTTTCAGGCGATGATGTATCAAAGATTGTCTCCACCCTGAGCGGCGGTGAAAAAGCACGTCTGGCACTGGCCAAGCTTATGCTGCAGAAGTCTAATTTCCTTATTTTGGATGAACCAACAAACCATCTGGACCTGGACAGCAAGGAAGTCCTGGAGAACGCCTTGATTGATTATCCAGGAACGATCCTGTTCGTTTCCCATGACCGTTATTTTATCAACAGGATTGCTACGAAGGTGCTCGAACTTGACCGTGGGGGAGCAACAGAATACCTTGGCGACTACGATTACTATGTCGAAAAAAAATTAGAGCAGGAAGAGCTTAAGGAACTTGCCAGACAAGCCGCAATAGCAGCAGGCACTGTCTCAGAAGCAATAAAGCAAGATAAAACCTCCTACCAGCAGGACAAAGAGGCTAAGAAACTCGAACGCCAGCGAAAACGGCGTATGGAGGAAGTCGAAGCGCTCATCGACAAACTGGAGACCGAGGTAGCAGAATATGAAGAATTGCTCTGTGACCCCGAGGTATTCCAGGATCATGAAAAAGCAGGAGAAATAAATTCAAAAATCGAAGCAGCCAAAGAAACACTTGATGAACTGATGGAAGAGTGGACAGAATTGGCGTAGGAATGGAAAAACGGGCATGAATGTGCCCGTTTTTTTTCTTATGAAAAATTATTCGCATAAATTTGTCGGTTATTCGCAAATATCTTTATTTCTTCGGGAATAATGCACTTTTATTCGCAAATTAGTGCTATATATTCGCAAACTAGAAAATACTCAGGGATAATTTCCAGTTTATAAAACCAGAAAATTTCAGTTTTTCCACAGAAAAAAGTCCCGATTCAAAACCGGGACTTTTTATTCACACAGTTATACACATAGTAAATACTGTTTTAAGGCTTATCCATAGACTTTTCCACATTATCCACAAAATTAACGATTTTTATCCACATTGTACACAGTTCAATACCCTGTCCGTCGACATATCCACAGAAGAGTCAGACAACAATTATTTTTCACTTCCTACTTTGGTTGTGGATAGTTATCTCCAGACCAGGATTTCCGTTCAAAGTCAGGTCCGCTCTTTGGCCTTTTTCATACATAACACTACCCGCCGCAGCAATCATGGCTGCATTGTCAGTGCATAAGGACAGCGGAGGTATGACAATTTCCACATCTGAATCGGCAAATTCTGTGGATAATTTTTCTCTTAAGCCTTTATTTGCAGCAACTCCGCCGGCAAGAAGGACTTGTTTCACACCATATTCCTGCACAGCCTTTTGAGTTTTAGTGACAAGTACATCAATGACACTTTCCTGGAAACTTGCTGCGAGTTCTTCAGGGATAATTACCTCTCCACGTTGCTCTGCGTTATGCACAACATTGATCACAGCCGATTTTAGGCCGCTGAAACTGAAATCGTAGGAACCCTCCTCCAGCCAGGCTCTCGGCAGATCAATGGTGGCCTGTCCTTCATGGGCAAGCCTGTCTATATGCGGACCACCGGGATACGGAAGATTCAAGGTACGAGCAACCTTGTCATAAGCCTCTCCCGCTGCATCATCCCGTGTCTCGCCAATCACCTCGAAATGGCCATGCTCCTTCATATAAACAAGTTCTGTATGGCCGCCGGACACGACAAGCGAAAGCAGTGGAAAATTCATCTCGGCAACAAGGCGGTTCGCATATATATGGCCTGCAATATGATGGATTCCTATAAGCGGAATGCCATTAGCGAAGGCTAGTGCTTTAGCAGCGTTGACTCCGATTAATAAAGCTCCAACTAGACCCGGCCCTTCTGTTACAGCAATCGCATCAAGCTCTTTAATATCCATATTCGCCTGGGCAAGTGCTTCCTCCAGCACAAGTGTGATCTGCTCAACATGGTGCCTGGAGGCAATCTCCGGTACCACCCCGCCGAATCGTTTATGGCTCTCAATCTGGGAGGCAACGACATTCGCCAGGATTTCCCGCCCATTTTTCACAATAGCCACAGCAGTTTCATCACAGCTTGTCTCTATTCCCATTATTAATTGGTCTTTTGTCATTATATATTCACCCACATTACTAAAGCGTCTTCCATATTATCTGTATAGTATTGTTTCCTGATAGCCCCTTCTTCGAAACCAAACTTTCGATAGAGGTTTTGTGCCCTTTCATTGCTGACCCTCACTTCGAGCGTCATTCTCAAAGCTCCCATTTCGCGTGCCAGTTCCATCATCTTTGCCATCAGTGCCTCGCCAAGCTTCATTCCCCGGTATTCCGGCAGCAAAGCGATATTCGTGATATGCGCTTCATCTACAATAATCCACACACCACAGTAACCTACCACCTTTTGATCCACTTCCACTACAAGGTACTGTGCGAATTGATTCTTCGTCAGTTCATTGAAAAATGCTTCCCTGCTCCATGGAACAGCAAAAGAATTAGCCTCAACCACCATCACATCATCCAGATCATCAATGGTCATATTTCGGAATGTTATCGTTTTATTCATCTTCTTTTCCCACTTATTTTTTAGTCTCTTGCGCTTTTAGCCAGTTAGCTTCTGCTTCTGCCAGCCGTATATAGTTAGGGACGAATGTGTGAAGATCCACAGCCTCTTTATCCCTGCCTAATAAAGCAAGCTCTGCGGGTCTGGGGTTCAACTCAGTGATCTCTGCCAATACCGCTTTATCCCCTAACTCTTGCTTAATGACATCCTCATGGAGCCCCAAATCATTGCTGGTGAACAAAACCTTGCTGTCCATTTCATTCAAGGCCCTTACCCAATCAGCTGACATCACAAGCTGATCATCTTTCACAGTTTCCAGACTTTGATTTTCAAACTTATATAAGCCCGTATAAATCTGGCCTCTCCTCGCGTCAAAGAATGGAGAAACATAACCGTCAAAGTAACGTCCTGCTGATGCAGCTGCCACTTGAAGGCTGGATACACCAGCCAGCGGAATATTCAACGTCCAGGCCATGGTCTTGGCAATCGTCACACCGATACGGACTCCTGTGTATGATCCCGGGCCTTCGGCAACAACAATCTTCGCAAGATTCCCAGGTTTAATATTGCACTCCTCCATCAAAGTCTGGATAGCCGGCATAACCCGGACGGAATGGTTCTTTTTAATATTGGAAATATACTCGCCCAAAACGGTTTCGCCATCAAGCAGACCAATACCCAGGACATAATTGGACGTATCAATCGATAATACCTTCATTTAAAAAATCTCCTTACACAATTCTTCATAACGCTCGCCCTTTGGCTGAGCGACAATTCTTCTCACGCCATTGTCATCCAGGTACAACTTAAGCAGCAACAGCTCCTTCGGCAGCTGAGCTTCAATAAGATGTGCCCATTCAACAACCGTTACTCCATTACCTTCAAAGTATTCTTCAAAACCAAGATCTTCAAACGCGTCTTCCACACGGTATACATCCATATGATATAAAGGAAGCCGTCCCTGATATTCCTTGATAATCGTAAATGTAGGACTGTTCACATTCCTAGTGATTCCCAACCCCTCGGCAAGCCCCTTTGTAAAAGTCGTCTTTCCCGCTCCCAAATCACCTTCAAGGGCAATCACGTCACCTGCCTTAAGAAGACCAGCCAGCCTCTTGGCAAATTCCCTCGTGTCTTCCGGCAGCTTTGAAATGAATTGATAAGTCGCCATTATATCACCCAACTAACAATCAATTTTATAATACAAAAAAACCTTAGGATGCCTCCTAAGGATGACGATTCTATATGTAGTTTACACGATTTATCCAGCCTGGGCAAAGAAACCAGACATTTTCCTGTTTTAGGCTAGGACAGCCTATTTTTAAAAGCAAAAAAAAACGAAACCCTGTTTCGCTTTGCGATTCTAGCAATCTAGAAAAATGGCGGTCCCGACCGGGATCGAACCGGCGATCTCCTGCGTGACAGGCAGGCATGTTAACCGCTACACCACGGGACCAAATATGTATGAAGATGGATTATTGCGGGGGCAGGATTTGAACCTGCGACCTTCGGGTTATGAGCCCGACGAGCTACCGGGCTGCTCCACCCCGCGTCGATAAGAAAGAATATTATATTGTTTATGCTCTTAGAGCACACGCTGTCCCGATCTCAGGATGCTTAACCAAGAAGCGGCTCGATCGGTACAACTCGCAGCGGATTCTGGGAAGTAACGCTCGTTGCTCCACCCCGCGTCGATAATATTAAAAATCCATTTAATTGTTCAAACAGCCCGGCGGCGTCCTACTCTCACAGGGGGAAACCCCCAACTACCATCGGCGCTGAGAAGCTTAACTTCCGTGTTCGGTATGGGAACGGGTGTGACCTTCTCGCCATCGCCACCAGACTATTTGGTTT
>NZ_FVZC01000004.1 GCF_900166585.1 Mesobacillus jeotgali
GAACACGGAAGTTAAGCTTCTCAGCGCCGATGGTAGTTGGGGGTTTCCCCCTGTGAGAGTAGGACGCCGCCGGGCACATGAAAGAACAGCTGTAATGGCTGTTCTTTTTTTGTGCATGGAAAAGGATCTTCTAATCATCTTTGGAAACCATTTTATTGAGCTGGTAGATATCTTCGTAAAAGTGGTCGATATAATGCTGAAAGTGATCGATATATTTAAAAATCCACCGATATATCCAAAAAAAGTGTTAGATAAAATCAAAAAATCGATAATACTACCCAAAAATCATATTCATGCACCACTCTCGTCCATCCCTTTACGTTTGATCGCTCGCCCAGTTGGATACTTTTTCATTAAATATTAAAAAAATGGGGGCCAGGCGTCTCAAAGACATCCTTAAGCATTCATATTTAATAAAAATATAAGAGTGGGTGCCCTGTTTCACACTCGCAACGGCTTAATCAAATAATAAACCAACCTAAATTGATATAAGACATACAAGGAAATCGAATGCCAATCATAAAATATAAAACAACTAAACTTTCTGAAATATTATTCGGAAAATTGTATACAAAACCAGGCTGATGGGAATAATAGGTGTACGGAGGTGGAGAATTTGGGTTCGCTTTTAGCAAAAAATCAAATAGGGGAAAACTGTGTGATTTGCGAACAGACGAAAACGGCTGGCATACACCTGTATACTTCTTTCATTTGCACAGACTGTGAGAGCATCATGATCAAGACAGATACGAGTGATCCTCAATATAGATATTACGTTGAAAAATTAAGGAAAGTAACAAAACCAGGCATTTACAGTTAAAAGCTCATTTTCGGGCTTTTATTTTTTTTGCCTGGAAACAGTGTTAGAATAGATAGGTGTGAAATTTACATAATAGGTGAGAATATGGATCAATCCAATACCCCCTTGTTTTCCCGTTTGGCCTTGCATTCTGAAGGAAGACCGATATCCTTTCATGTACCGGGCCATAAGAATGGGATGGTTTTTTCTAAAAAGGGAAAAAGCTTTTTTGATGAGATTTTAAAATTGGATGCGACTGAAATAACCGGACTGGATGATCTTCATGATCCCGATGGAGTTATTTTAGAAGCTGAAGATTTACTCAAAGATTTATACAAAACTGACAAAAGCTTTTTTTTAATAAATGGTTCGACTGTCGGGAATCTTGCGATGGTCCTTGCTTCGATTAACGAAGATGACATCGTACTGGTGCAGCGCAATTCCCATAAATCCATCATGAATGCACTTAAGCTGGCTAAAGCCAGACCTGTGTTAATCAGCCCGGAGTATAACGAGGAATATGGTGTTGCAGCAGGGCTAACTGTGAAGGCCGTTGAATCGTCAATCCGACAATACCCTGGTGCAAGGGCGCTTATTTTAACGTATCCTAATTATTACGGATTAACTTATGATCTTAAAAGCATCATAGATTTGGCCCATGCTCATGTTATTCCTGTATTGGTGGATGAAGCTCATGGTGTTCATTTGATTGCCGGCGATTTTTTTCCGGAATCAGCGGTTGAACTTGGGGCCGATATCGTTGTTCAATCAGCCCATAAGTCGCTGCCGGCGATGACCATGGGAGCTTTCCTTCATTATCAGACTGGATTAGTGCCGATCAGCAAGCTGAAGTTTTATTTGCAAGCCTTGCAGTCAAGCAGTCCTTCTTATCCATTGATGGCTTCACTTGATTTGGCACGGAGCTATTTAGGGACATATAACCAGGAGGACCTGTCATATCTGAAAACAGAGCTGAAAAAATTCAGTGGAAGACTCGATAAGTTGGGATCGATTCGGGTCTTGACGGGGAATGATCCATTAAAGTTAACCATACAATCCTGGTCAGGTTTTGAGCTGCAAACAAGACTTGAAGCAAAAGGGGTTTACACAGAGCTGGCGGATCCTTACAATGTCTTGCTTGTTTTGCCACTAATAAAAAGAAACATGGGACATCGCCTGGAGGAAGCAGCTGAAAAGATTGAAGAGGTTGTCAGCACCATTCCAAATGAATTTGAAAAACCGGTGTTAACCATCAGGAATAAAGGAATTTCAACCCTGTCTGCCAGCTATAAAGAGATGGATAATCAGCCTGGTGAGTATATTCCGCTTGAGGAGTCAGCTGGAAGGGTCTGTGCGGAACAAATCATCCCTTATCCGCCGGGAATACCGCTTTGCCTGCCGGGGGAAATTGTCACCATAGAAGAAATTAATATGATTAAATCTTTAATAAACCAAGATGCTAAGATCCAGGGCGGAGAGTATTTGCATGCTGGTAAAATAAAAGTATTTAAGAGTTGGAGGATATAGATGGACAAGGGTATATTCATTACGATTGAGGGGCCTGATGGTTCCGGTAAAACAACCATCATTCAAATGCTGGCAGAGAAACTTGAAAAAGAAGGATATGCGATCGTGGCTACACGTGAACCAGGAGGAATCGATATTGCCGAGCAGATCAGGCAAGTCATCCTGGACCCAGAGAATACAGCGATGGATCCGCGCACGGAAGCCCTCTTATACGCTGCGGCCAGGAGGCAGCATCTTGCGGAAAAGGTAAAGCCTGCTCTTGAAAAAGGAAAAATTGTTTTGTGTGACCGTTTTGTTGACAGTTCACTGGCCTACCAGGGGCATGCCCGTGGTTTAGGCATTGAGGAGGTCTATTCCATCAATAAATTTGCCATTGAAAACATGATGCCAAAAATGACATTGTACTTTGATGTTGCACCAGAGATTGGGCTGGAAAGGATTAATCAGAATAAGGGCCGTGAAGTGAATCGTCTCGATATGGAAAAGCTGGAATTCCACCAAAAGGTAAGGGAAGGCTATTTGATGCTTGCAAAAAGATTCTCCGACAGGATTGTCAAAATTGATGCGTCAAGGGAATTAGAGGCTGTTTACGAACAAGCCGAAGCGAAAATTAAAGAGCTGTTTAATATATAAAATCACAAAAACAAGCCTTGTCGCTGTCAGGCTTGTTTTTATCTGGGAAAAATTCAAGTGAGCTTCTTGCGAAAAAGCGATCGGTATTTACAGATCAACTCTGAACATTTTCGAAGAAATTAAAAATCACTCAGGAGTCTGCTAATTAAACGTTTTTTAGTTAATATCTCTTGGGTATTTAGTAATAAAAACTT
This sequence comes from Mesobacillus jeotgali, assembly GCF_900166585.1. NCBI lineage: Bacteria > Bacillati > Bacillota > Bacilli > Caryophanales > Bacillaceae > Mesobacillus > Mesobacillus jeotgali. The sequence goes on from NZ_FVZC01000004.1 coordinate 3,154, forward strand.
TTTTAGCTTGTAACCTCATAGATTTGCGAATAACAGTTTTTTGCCAGTAACTTAAAAGGTGAATTGCAAATAAAGAGCAGTTATTAACGAAAAAGCCAGACGTAATACCGTTCATCTGGAAGCCAATGGAATTTTACGTTTATATCATGTGTTGTCCCAATAATCCTGTTATAATAAGGATACAATTGTTACGGAATCAAACTTCATGTCAATAAAATAGTTCTAGGGGGAAACCGAATGAAATTAATTTTAGCAGTGGTCCAGGACCAGGATAGCAACCGTCTTTCAAATGCGCTGGTAGACCATAATTTCCGTGCAACAAAGATGGCCAGTACTGGTGGATTCCTGAAATCAGGAAATACCACTTTTATCATAGGAACAGAAGACATCAGGGTGGATAAGGCTTTAGAGGTCATCAGGGACAATTGTAAGTCACGTGACCAGCTGGTAGCCCCTGTCTCACCAATGGGAGGGAATGCGGATTCATATGTTCCTTACCCTGTCGAGGTCGAAGTTGGCGGAGCGACTGTTTTCGTCTTGCCTGTCGAGCAGTTTCATCAATTTTAACGGGGAAAGCCCGGAGGTTTAGCACTAAATGAAAATTAATCAGGATATGCGCCTTAACATAGATAAAGTTCGCCAGGATCAAAAACAGCAGCCTGGCGGCGGGATCAAGTTCAATGAACTGGTGGAAAAACAAGAACACAAATTGCAGCTTGGGCAGCTTCAGCAATTAATGAAGGAAGTTGAAACGGCTGGTGAGAGGCTTGCGCGGTCCAGGACTTTTAAGGACCTTGCCAAGTTCAAGACACTGGTGAAGCAATTTGTTAAAGAAGCAGTTAATTTCGGTATGGAGCTTAAGCACTCGCATAGCTGGAATCAATTTGGCGAGGGCAGGTCGCTTAAGCTTGTGGAAACAGTTGATGAAAAGCTGGTCGAGCTGACCGATGAGCTGATGAAGAATAAGGATGAACAGATTGATATCCTCGGCAAGATTGGGGAAGTCAAAGGCCTGTTGATCAATTTATATACGTAAGTGAGTGATCGCATTGGCAAAGACTTGGGACGAGCTGGAAACACTTCAGCCAAATGTTTTGAAGATGGTAAAAAACAGCATCCTGAAAAATCGGGTAGCCCATGCGTATTTATTTGAGGGAATGAGGGGCACTGGAAAAAAGGAAATAAGTATACTCCTGGCCAAGAGCATCAATTGCCTCGCTCGAGTAGATGGCTATAAACCTTGCGAAAACTGTTTGAACTGCAAAAGGATTAATCATGGTAACCATCCCGATATCCATCTTGTCGAGCCAGAGGGACTGTCGATCAAAAAAGGGCAAATCCAGCAGCTTCAGGAAGAGTTTTCGAAAACAGGTGTTGAGTCAAAGAACAAGCTTTACACGATCGTCCATGCGGACCGGATGACAACCAACGCGGCGAACAGTTTGCTGAAGTTCCTTGAGGAACCTCATGCCGGGACAGTGGCGGTGTTGATTACCGAGCAGGCACAGAAAATGCTCCCTACCATTTTATCCAGATGCCAGCTGATCAATTTTACCCCATTATCTCCTAAAAATATGGCAGAACAATTGATAGCAAATGGGGTTCATCCGCATACAGCACCGCTGCTGGCACAGCTGACGAATAATTTGGAAGAAGCTTTAGAGATAAGTATTGATGATTGGTTTGCACAAGCACAAAAAATAGTGTTAAAATTATATGAAGTGCTGAAAAAGAATTCGCTTGAAGCTATGGTCGCGCTTCAGGAGAACTGGTTCATGCACTTTAAAGAGAAAGAACAAATCGATCGTGGTTTGGATTTATTACTTCTTATTTTTAAGGATTTATTATACATTCAGCTTGGCAAGAAAGACCAGGTTGTTTATCTAAACGAAAGCTCACGTTTAGAACAGTTTGCACTACAGACATCCGGACGGCGTCTTACCGAACAAATGGCAGCCATTCTGGAGGCGAAGAGGAAGCTGCATGCCAATATGAATCCCCAGCTGCTCATGGAAGAGCTGGTGTTAAAATTGCAGGAGGGATCTACACTTGTATGATGTAGTAGGTGTCCGCTTCAAGAAAGCGGGGAAGATTTATTATTTTGATCCCGGCGATCTCTCAATTCTAAAGGACGAATTCGTCATTGTCGAAACTGTAAGGGGCGTTGAGTACGGCAGAGTGGTAATTCCCCGAAAACAAGTCGGCGAAAATGATGTAGTCCTGCCTCTGAAAAAGGTCGTCAGAATTGCAGATCAGAAGGATCGTCTAATCGTCGAGGAAAATAAAACAGCTGCAAAGGAAGCATACGATGTTTGCAGTGAAAAAGTGAATGAACATCAGCTTGATATGAAGCTTGTTGATGTTGAATATACATTTGACCGCAACAAAGTCATTTTTTACTTCACGGCTGACGGCCGCGTTGATTTCCGGGAATTGGTCAAGGATCTGGCATCAATCTTTCGGACAAGGATCGAGCTTCGCCAGATTGGTGTAAGGGATGAAGCAAAAATGCTTGGCGGCATTGGACCATGCGGCAGGATGCTTTGTTGTTCTACGTACCTGGGAGACTTTGATCCTGTTTCAATTAAGATGGCCAAGGATCAGAATCTCTCTCTCAATCCAACCAAGATTTCCGGTCTTTGCGGCAGACTGATGTGCTGTTTGAAATATGAGAACGACGAATATGAAACAGCGAAAGCGGAGCTGCCTGACCTCGGTGAAACAATCTTGACACCGGAGGGACGCGGGAAGGTCGTTGGATTGAACATCCTGGAGCGTGTCATGCAAGTGGACATCCCAGGACAGGAACGTGTCCTGGAATATACACTTGAGGAAATACAGGAAGCCGGAGCTGTATCGTTGCAATCATCCACAGATTAATGAGGTGGAACAGGTGGATAAAAAAGATATCTTTGACTCAGTAAGTAATATGGAATCGCAGATTGGTGATTTATACCGTCAGCTTGGTGAGTTAAAACAGCATTTAGCAGAGGTTCTTGAAGAGAATAACGCTTTAAAGCTGGAAAATGAGCATATAAGACGCCGTCTGGATCAGTCGATTATTGGCAAAAAGGATCCTAACATTAAGAAAAGCGGCAGAGGGAACGGCAATAGGTCCCAGGGCGACAAAAATGTGGTCGACATTGGTGAAGGCTACGACAACCTCGCCCGTCTTTACCAGGAAGGCTTCCACATCTGCAACTTGCATTTTGGCAGCCCGCGGAAAGAGGATTGCTTGTTCTGCCTCTCCTTTCTTAATAAAAAATAATTGGCAGCCTTCCTTTATAGGGAAGGCTATTTTTATAAGTTTCGTTTTGGAGGAACACAAAAATGGTAACCTTACGAGAAGATGAAAGATTGGATTATCTGCTTGCGGAGGAATTGCGGATCATCCAGAGCCCAAATGTGTTTTCTTTTTCCCTTGATGCTGTCCTGCTGGCAAGATTTGTATGGGTGCCAATCCAAAAGGGAAAGATTGTCGACCTTTGCAGCGGGAACGGGGTTATTCCATTGTTTCTAAGTGCGAGGACAAAGGGCACGATTACAGGGGTGGAAATTCAAGAACGTCTGTATGATATGGCTGTCCGCAGCATTGAATACAATAAATTAGCGGACCGACTACATATGGTTCATGGGGACTTAAAGGATGCGCCAAAACAGCTTGGCTATGAGAAGTATGATGTTGTAACCTGCAATCCTCCTTATTTTCCGACGCCTTCAAAAGAAGAGATCAATATAAATGAGCACCTTGCGATTGCAAGACATGAGATTCTCTGCACACTGGAAGATGCGGTTCGATCGGCAAGCCAGCTTGTAAAACAGGGTGGGAAGGTAGCGTTTGTCCACCGTCCGGGAAGGCTGATTGATATCATAGAAATGATGAGAAAATATCGGCTAGAGCCCAAACGTATTCAATTCGTCTATCCAAAGGCAGGGAAGGAAGCCAACACGCTATTAGTCGAAGCGATAAAGGATGGCAATCCAGAGCTTAAAATCCTGGAACCGTTAATTGTATATGGTGAAAATAATGAGTATACCCCAGTGATTAAAGAGATGTTGTATGGCAGCAATTAAGATAATGAAACGGGTGGTTTAGATGCATCAGCAAAAAAGTTTTGAACGAGAAAATGAAAAAGGAATTTTGTATCTCGTGCCAACTCCCATAGGCAACCTGGAGGACATGACCTTCAGGGCAATCAGAATCATGAAGGAAGCAGATTTAATTGCTGCAGAGGATACAAGGAATACCAAAAAGCTTTGCAATTACTTTGAAATTGAAACACCCGTTACCAGTTATCATGAACACAATAAGGAAAGCAGCGGATATAAACTGATTGAGAAGATTAAAGACGGAGCTAAAATTGCTCTTGTCAGCGATGCAGGGATGCCGACGATTTCAGATCCGGGTACAGAACTTGTTGCAGAGGCAATTGCCGAGGGTTTGACGGTCGTTCCGCTTCCGGGAGCAAACGCAGCGCTCACTGCATTGATTGCTTCAGGTATTCAGCCACAGCCTTTCTATTATTACGGTTTTCTACAGCGAGGCAAAAAGGATAAAAAGAAGGAACTCGAACAATTGGCAAAACAGTCAGCCACCGTGATCCTGTATGAATCTCCTCATAGATTGAAGGAGACGCTTTCGTTAATGCTTGATGGGCTGGGTGAGCGCAGGATAGTTCTTTGCCGGGAATTGACGAAGAAATATGAAGAGTTTCTAAGGGGGACCATTTCTGAAGCTATTGCGTGGGCTGAGTCAGAAGAGGTACGCGGTGAGTTTGTTCTGATTATTGAGGGGGCATCTGAAGATTCACTCACTCTTGATGAAAACCTGTGGTGGGAAAAATTAAGCCTGACTGAGCATGTCGAGCATTATATCTCCAACGAGGGTATGAATTCCAAAAATGCAATTAAGCAAGCTGCTGTGGACAGGGGTATGCAAAAACGGGAAGTTTACCAGGCCTACCATATCCAAGAATAAAAAGTCAAAAAAGGCCGTGGATGATATCCACGGCCTTGTCATATTTAATATTAAGCTTTTACAGGTTCGAAGCTTCCCTGGATTTCTTTAAGAAGCTGTTCAGCACCTTCACGGCTAAGGATCAGCTTACCGCCAGCCAATGTGATGTTGTTGTCAGAAACTTCACCAGTGATGTGGCAAGTCATGTTAGGCTTGTACTTTTTAAGGATGATGCGGTCATCGTCAACATAGATTTCCAAAGCATCCTTTTCTGCGATACCAAGAGTTCTTCTTAGTTCGATTGGAATAACCACGCGGCCAAGCTCGTCAACTTTACGTACGATACCAGTAGATTTCATTTTATAATCTCCTCTCATTTTCCCTTATATTAATTCGTCATTTTTCGACATTTTTCTCTTATTGGTTTTATAATACCAGTGATTCCAATTACCGTCAATTAAATTATTTTTCTTTTGTTAGAAAAATTTAACATAGAGCACAAACCTTATTAAATCAAGGTTTCGTGTTAAGTGGTACGGAAGGAGTTACAGGCTGACGAGGGTTTTAAACAATAGTTTAGAGGGGGAAATACTATTCGTTATATAACATTAAGCGCATAATTCGACAAAATTCTACAATTTATTCGACAAAAATTCACAAGTTTGTCATATTTGAAACGTACAAAACAATATTTTGTGATCAGGTATAATCTATTAATAAATTTGGTTATGATTTTATTATGTAAAAGGTAATCTCCTGCCAGAATAATTGAGGCGGGATTTTTACTTCCATAACCCTGCCGGAGTATTCTGCTATTGAAAAAATACGTTAACCTAATGTCAAGAATGTCCGTAGCAGTAAACTTTTTTACATAATTCGAGTTTATTTTTAACTTCGTACATTGAGTTTACCTGCTATCCCTTTAACAATCTCCTAATTCTGAATTGAAAGCAGCAATATTTTTGTATAGAATGCTGCTTTCTTGAACCAATCACATTTTTGAAGGAATGCACACTCTTAAAGGCTTTAAGAATCTTTTCAAGCGGACCTCTAATTTGAAAACGCGTAATCTGGAATCCGTCGTTTACTTAAATATAAAAGCAAATGAGGCTTCATTAAAGTGTTATGAAACCTATCACATTAACTGGTATAATAACTACTATTAGAATGAACTAGCAGTATTAGTTAAGGAGGATCTTCATGGAAGAGAAACTGAAAACCTTTTATCTTACGACACCGATTTATTATCCAAGCGGCAATCTTCATATTGGACACGCTTATACAACTGTAGCTGGCGATGCGATGGCACGCTATAAGAGACTGCGCGGCTATGATGTCATGTATTTGACAGGCACAGATGAGCACGGTCAGAAAATCCAGCGCAATGCCGAGGCAAAGGGTATTACCCCACAGCAATATGTAGATGAAATTGTCGAAGGGATCCAGGAACTCTGGGGTAAACTGGATATATCCTATAACGATTTTATCCGTACTACCCAGGACCGGCATAAACAGATTGTCGAGAAGATTTTCGCCCAGCTTTTGGAGCAGGGTGATATTTATCTTGACCAATATGAAGGCTGGTATTGTACACCATGTGAATCCTTCTATACTGACAGACAGCTTGAGGACGGGAATTGCCCGGACTGCGGCCGACCTGTTGAAAAGGTAAAGGAAGAATCTTATTTCTTTAAAATGAGCAAATACGCTGACAGGCTCCTCAAGTACTATGAAGAGAATCCTGACTTCATTCAGCCGGAATCACGCAAAAATGAAATGATCAATAACTTCATCAAGCCGGGACTGGAGGATTTGGCGGTCTCACGCACGACATTTGACTGGGGTGTCAAAGTCCCTGGAGATCCAAAGCACGTTATTTACGTATGGATTGATGCCTTGTCTAATTACATTACAGCACTTGGTTATGGGACTGAGGATGATTCAAAATATTTGAGATACTGGCCGGCGGATGTCCATCTTGTCGGAAAGGAAATTGTCCGCTTCCATACTATCTATTGGCCAATCATGCTAATGGCGCTTGACTTGCCGCTTCCTAAAAAGGTGTTTGCCCACGGCTGGCTTTTGATGAAGGACGGAAAAATGTCAAAATCCAAAGGAAATGTTGTTGACCCAGTCACATTGATTGACCGATACGGCCTGGATGCTCTTCGTTATTACCTGCTTCGCGAGGTTCCATTCGGTTCTGATGGTGTATTTACGCCTGAAGGGTTTGTTGAAAGAATCAACTTCGATCTTGCGAATGACCTTGGCAACTTGTTGAACAGAACCGTGGCCATGATCAATAAATATTTTGACGGTGAAATTCCTGCTTACAATGGTTCTGAAGGAGAATTTGAAAAGCAGTTGCTTGAAGTGAACAAGGAGACTGTCCTTAAGTATGAAGAGGCAATGGAGAAAATGGAGTTTTCCGTTGCGCTGACGACTGTATGGCAGCTGGTCAGCCGCTGCAATAAATTCATCGATGAAACACAGCCATGGGTGCTTGCGAAGGATGAAGAAAAGAAAACGGCCCTGGCTGATGTAATGGTCCACCTTGCTGAATCATTGAGAAGGGTGGCAATCCTCTTAAAGCCGTTCCTGACAAGGACTCCGGATAAAATTTTCACCCAGCTGAATGTTGTTTCTGAGTCACTTCAGACATGGGAAAGCCTTGAAGATTTCGGACAGATTCCTGCGGGAACAAAGGTAGTACAGGGTGAACCGATATTCCCACGCCTTGAACTGAAGGAAGAAGTCGAATTCATCAAGGAAAAAATGCAGGGTTCTGCTCCAGCGGCAGCACCGGTGGAAGAAGAAAAGCCGGAACCTCAGGATGAAATCACGATTGATGATTTCATGAAGGTTGAACTTCGTGTAGCAAAAGTTGTCCATGCAGAGCCTGTCAAAAAGGCTGATAAACTGCTGAAGCTTCAATTGGATCTTGGCTATGAAAAACGCCAGGTCGTTTCGGGTATCGCAAAGTACTTTAAACCGGAAGACCTTGTAGGCAGGAAAGTAATTTGTGTGACAAACCTTAAGCCAGTCAAACTTCGCGGGGAGCTTTCTGAGGGAATGATCCTTGCAGGTGAAAAAGATGGCATCATGTCACTGGCATCAGTTGACGATTCACTGGCAATCGGAGCGAAAATAAAATAATACCCTAAGAACCTGAAAATGTTTCATGTGTAACATTTTCAGGTTTTTTGTGTTAAAAAGGCAATTTTTTTAAGAGATTGAATTATGATAGGAAAGAGAGTTAGACAGCAAGCATCCCGACACTTGTCGGGTATTTATCAAACCGGGGGTCAAAAATTTGACCTGGACATGAGAAAAAAGTTATGATATCGACACAACTTTATCACAATAATAAGAACATCGCAGCGAGTTTATTCAATCTATAGCTAAGCAGGGATAGAATGAAGCTGCAGGCAGCTGCAAAGGAGTTTTGAAATGCTTTTTGATACACATGTCCACTTAAATGCAGAACAATTCAATGAAGATCTCCAGGAGGTCATTGACCGGGCGCTTGCTGAGGGTGTAACAAATATGGTTGTTGTCGGGTTTGATGAGGTCACGATCAAAAAAGCGATTGAACTTGCTGAAAGCTATGATTTTATCTATGCAAGCGTGGGATGGCATCCAGTCGATGCCATTGATTTGACTCCGGAGCATCTGGACTGGCTGAAAGAACTGGCTTCCCACCCCAAAGTGGTGGCGCTGGGTGAAATGGGTCTTGATTATTACTGGGACAAGTCACCGAAGGAAATCCAAAAAGAAGTCTTCCGCAAGCAAATCCGACTGGCTAAAGAAGTCAATCTTCCTATCATCATACATAATCGTGAAGCAACTGCAGACATAGTAGAAATTTTAAAGGAAGAAAACGCTAGCGAAGTAGGCGGGATCATGCACTGCTATAGCGGCAGCGTGGAAACCGCATTAGAATGTATCGAGATGAACTTCTATATTTCGCTTGGCGGACCAGTTACATTCAAAAATGCAAAAAAACCGAAGGAAGTGGCAGAGTCGATTCCGATGGAACGTCTATTGGTCGAAACGGATTGCCCTTACCTGACGCCGCATCCATATCGCGGAAAAAGAAACGAACCTGCCTATGTAAAATTGGTAGCCGAACAAATTGCAGAACTAAAAGGGCTAACACTCGAAGAAGTTGCAGGCGAAACTGCCAAAAATGCAAAAAAATTATTCGGCATAAAGTGATAGAGAATGTTGTCGATTTTTCAGAAAGGTTGTCCAAACTTTTTCTATTTCTAAAAAGTTCTACATGTCTCACTTGTGACATAGGATAACCGTGTCGATAACTCTTGCTTTTCTTTTTATGGAGCATCTTGCATAATAGGGACTACGTTTGGGCAAGGGTGTCTGGGTTGACAAGTCGGCAACAACATCTTTATAATCACTCCGAGAAGAGGAGGCGTTTTTCATCGTGATTAATAGCATGAAAAACCTGTTTTCCAAGACTTTGAGTAAGAAGAAGCTTGTGCTTTTTTCTGCTAGTTTCCTAGTTTTTGCTGCTGCTCTTGGATTCTTCATGTATGAAGGAACCAAAAAGACAGTCGCATTGACGTTGGATGGCGAAGAAAGAGTCATTAAAACACATGCAAATACTATCCAGGATATATTTAATGATCTCAATATCTCACTACGCTCAGAGGATTATTTATCGCTGGCGGCGAACACCGAGGTTAAGAACAACCTATCAATCGTGTGGAAGCCGGCAAAACAGGTAGAGGTAATACAGGATCAGGAGAAGAAGAGGTATTGGACAGCAGCCGATACGGTCGCAGATTTCCTGAAAGAACAGAATATCGTTATCAATGAGCACGACAAGTTAAGCCCAAACCCAGACGCTAAGTTAAAGCAAGATGCGAAGATTGCCATTCAAAGAGCTTTCCCGCTTAAGGTTGTAGTAGGCGGAAAAGAACAAGATGTATGGTCGACTTCGACTACGGTCGCTGACTTTTTATCACAGCAAGGAATCACACTGAACAAAATGGACCGTGTTGAGCCTGCGTTAAAGCAGACAGTCACAAAAGATGCCGTGATTAATGTCATTCGAGTTGAAAAAGTCACCGATGTAGTGGAAGAACCAATTAGCTATGCTGTCATTACGAAGAATGACAGCCAACTGGAAAAAGGGAAACAGAAAGTCGTGACAGAAGGCCAGGAAGGTTTGCTTACTAAGGAATATGAAGTAATCCTTGAAAACGGCAAGGAAGTATCAAGAAAACTGGTCACTGAAAAGAAAGTGAAAGAAAAACAGGATAAAGTCGTGGCAATGGGAACAAAGGTCATTGTTGCTCAAGTTTCCCGCGGAGCAAGTGAACCGGCAGGAAAAGAATTCTATGTTTCCTCAACAGCCTATACTGCAAGCTGCTCAGGGTGCTCCGGCTACACTGCGACAGGTATTAACCTTAGGGCGAATCCTAATATGAAAGTCATTGCAGTGGATCCAAGCATTATTCCATTAGGAACCAAAGTATATGTTGAAGGCTATGGCTATGCCATTGCTGCCGATAAGGGATCAGCAATCCAGGGCCATAAGATTGACGTCTTTTTCGCATCAAAATCTGATGCATATCGCTGGGGCCGCAAGAAAGTTAAAATTAAAATTTTAAATTAATTTACGGATGCAGGGGGACCTTCCTCTGCATTTTTGTTTTTTCAATTAATGTTTAAGGTATAATAAGAAAAGCGAAACCGTGTTGGTCAGCCCGACAAGTGCTGCAGCTAGACACTGGAGAAAGCTTAACAGTCTAAAAAAAAGCTAGACACTGGAGAAGGCTTAACAGTCTAAAAAACTTTACACTTATATAGACGATTATATTTCAAAAATGTTTCATTTATTTCAAAGAAAAATTTAATTTCTTTGAAAAAAATTTTTACTTTTTCCATGGAAACTCCAGCGCTTGTTTTACATAAAGCCTTCATGCGAAGAAACAAGTTTATGCAAAGAGTCTTATGGTTGAAAGAGTCCAATACCGGCAGATGTATAGGCGATATTAACGGAGGAATTATGAAGTTAAAAGAAATCATTGTGGTCGAGGGCAAGGATGATACAACAGCAATCAGGCGTGCCGTCGAAGCCGATACAATTGAAACAAATGGTTCTGCCATTAATGCAGAAACGATTGAACGAATCCGGAATGCCCACGAAAAAAGGGGAGTCATCATTTTCACTGATCCGGATTTTCCGGGTGAAAAAATCCGCAAGACCATTTCAGAGCAAATTTCAGGCTGCAAACATGCATTCATTCCAAAGGAGTTGGCCAAGCCGAAGTCCGGGCGAGGCCTTGGTGTTGAACATGCATCGCCCGAAGTGATTCGTGAAGCTCTTAAGGATGCACAGGTGATGGATGCGGAGGCAGTAGAGGAGATTACCCAGGAAGACTTGATTGTTGCGGGTCTGATTGGTGGCCCTGGTTCCAGGGAAAGGCGTGAAAAGCTGGGCAGGCTGCTGAAAATCGGATATACAAACGGCAAGCAGCTGCACAAGCGCCTGATGATGTTTCAGGTGAAAAGACAGGATTTCGCAGACGCACTGGCTGAGATCCTCAAGGAGGAACAATCGAATGCATAAAGATATTGCAACCCCTGTGAGAACGAAGGAAATACTTGATAAATACGGCTTTTCTTTTAAAAAGAGCCTGGGTCAGAACTTTCTGATCGATACCAATATCCTGAACAGGATCGTCGACCATGCGGAATTAACGGATCATAGCGGAGCGATTGAAATCGGGCCGGGAATTGGAGCGTTAACGGAGCAGCTTGCTAAAAGGGCGGAAAAGGTTATAGCTTTCGAAATCGATCAGCGCCTTTTACCAATCCTGGAGGACACATTATCCCCATACCCCAACGTGAAAATCATCCATAATGATGTATTGAAAGCAGATGTCCGTGCTGTCATGGAACAGGAATTTGACCAGTCAAAAGATGTAATGGTTGTTGCTAATCTTCCATATTATGTTACAACACCAATTATTATGAAGCTGCTTGAAGAAAGGCTTCCGATCAGAGGAATTGTCTGCATGCTGCAAAAAGAAGTAGGAGACAGAATCTCGGCCAAGCCGGGAACAAAGGAATACGGATCATTGTCAATCGCTGTACAGTATTACACGAAGGCTGAAACGGTGATGATTGTACCAAAAACAGTATTCATGCCACAGCCAAATGTCGATTCAGCGGTTATCCGGCTGACCTTGCATAAGGAGCCGCCAGTCAAAGTGAAGGATGAAGCTTTCTTCTTCCATGTCACCAGGTCTAGCTTTGCCCAACGCCGAAAGACCATCTTGAATAATCTGACTAGCCAGCTGCCGGATGGGAAACAGAAAAAAGAACAGATTCTGGCAGCACTTAAGGAAGCCGACATTCTGGAGTCTCGAAGAGGAGAGACATTGTCGATTGAAGAATTCGCGCGCTTGAGCGATGCATTATACCCTCATTTCAACTAATGCCCGGTGTAGTCCGGGCTTTATTTTTTTTTTAGGGGTTAAAGCCTAAGATTTAAAATATAATTTATTTTTCCGGAAAACAAATCTGGATTAAGGCTGGTTAAAGACAATACCGAGGAACCCCTTAAATATCTATGAAGTATCCGAATAGATTGCACTTCAAAGTCCCAAAAGCACATGTCTATAGGTGTTTGCATATTTTATGAAAGAAAACCACTTAGCGCAGCCTGTGTGCGGGGCAATTGGAGTGAGGATGATGAATATTAACCTCATGGATATCGTCGGCAGGGTTTCGCATCAATGCGATATTATGTTCCGGGTAATCGATATCAGAGAGATATATGGAAAGAAAATAGCGATATTATATGGTGAGGATTTCCGATTGATTGCGGATGCCCCCTATGAAGACCTGATTAAAATTGATCCAGGGATGCGCATGAGGCTGACAGAGGAATTCCGGTCACTTGAAGAACAATCATATAAGCTCTTCCGGCAGGATGTGGATTTATTGCAGCAGAAGCAAGAATATGAGACCACCGAAGGTTACAGCAAATCATATAATTACTTTCAAATGCCTGGAAAGGTGCTCCATATTGACGGGGACCCGATTTATCTTAAAAAATGCCTGACCCTATACGAGAAGGTCGGGGTACCGGTTTACGGATTTCACTGCAATGAAAAAGAAATGCCAGAAAAAGTCGGGATGCTGATTGATTATTACCGGCCGGATATATTGGTCATCACCGGCCATGATGCTTATTCAAAATCGAAGGGCTCTATAGATGACATTAATGCTTACCGCCACTCAAAGCATTTTGTGCAGACTGTGAGAGAGGCACGAAAGAGAGTTCCTCATCTTGACCAGCTTGTCATTTTTGCCGGTGCATGTCAATCTCATTTCGAGTCATTGATTCACGCTGGAGCCAATTTTGCCAGTTCTCCCTCAAGAGTCAATATTCACGCATTAGACCCAGTCTATATCGTCGCGAAAATCAGCTTTACTCCATTCATGGAACGTATAAATGTCTGGGATGTACTTCGGAATACTTTGACTGGGGACAAAGGTCTTGGCGGCATTGAAACAAAGGGAGTATTAAGGACAGGAATGCCATATAAGAAGAATTCGCCGGACTGATCATCTTTATGTCCGGCGTTTTTTATTTTTTCATACATATTTTAGCGCATTAAAGGCCACTCTAAAAATGTTGAAATTTAGAAGAAAAAGAAGACGGAAATATATTGACTTTTAAATTTAAGTACTGTTATAATTTATGTTTTTGTTTGACTAAAGTGTTCAAGCATGTTATACTTTTTTATAGTGAGGTGGACCGAATGCCAAAAACATTATCGGATATCAAAAAAGCACTTGATTCAAACTTAGGAAAAAGACTCATGCTAAAGGCCAACGGCGGACGCAGAAAAACGATCGAGCGTTCAGGTGTATTAGCGGAAACTTATCCTTCCGTTTTCGTCATTGAGCTTGACCAGGATGAAAATGCTTTTGAACGTGTTTCCTACAGCTATGCAGATGTTCTAACTGAAACAGTTGAAATTACCTTCTATGAAGATACAACAGGATCGATCGCTTTGAGCTAATTTATGCTCAAATGAAGTACAGGCAGTGAACTTTCGGGTTAGCTGCTTTTTATTTTGCCCATTTTTAAAGTATCAGAGTGATTCATTTTTTACTTTAAGTATTGTCCAGCTCAGCACTTGCCAGGACTGGCTGACACGCTGGAGTTTTTCAATGACAGGATAAATAAGGCGTACATGAAAATCTCCTTTCTCCAAAATACTAAGAAAGCCGTGATGGTGAAAGGAGATGGTAGTATTGGGCAGAAGAAGAGGGATTATGTCTGACAGGTTGAAGGAAGAGCTTGCGAAAGAGCTTGGTTTTTATGATGTCGTCCAGAATGAAGGATGGGGCGGAATCAAAGCCAGGGACGCAGGTAATATGGTAAAGCGGGCAATTGAATTGGCTGAACAGCAGCTTGCGAACCAGAACCGCTGACCCGGATAGACATTCTTTGTAAGCTGCCACAAAGCTGTTTCTTGCAGTGGCCAATATAATTCAGATCCATCACGGTGCCGGGGCTATTGCTCCGGCTTTTTGCGTTATAAGACCAACAAATCTAATTCTTTGTGAAATGACTGTATTCGCCATTAAGCAAATGATAAAATAGAGGAATGTTTCTAGAAGAGGAGTCTCACTATTTTACTCAAAGCGTACTGTCTAAAATAGGTTATTGCCCAGCTCAACAGCGCAAGCCAAGACCGAACGAGGCGGTTGCGCTTTTCTTTTCTTTTTGTGGTAAAATAGGACAAAATGTGGAATTCGTTTAAAAGTAGGTGGAAGTAGTGAAGATTTTAGTGAAGGCGCCAGCAAAAATCAATCTGTCACTTGATGTTTTGCACAAACGTCCGGACGGTTACCATGAGGTGGAAATGGTCATGACGACGATTGATTTAGCTGATCGGATTGAGCTAAGTTTATTAGAAGAAGACCGGATCATGATCCATTCCCATAATCGGTTTGTTCCGGATGATCAGCGGAACCTTGCTTACCAGGCGGCCCTTCTGTTAAAGGAAAAGTTCCAGGTAAAGAAAGGGGTGCTAATCGGGATTGAAAAGACAATTCCAGTGGCAGCAGGCCTTGCTGGCGGCAGCAGCGATGCGGCGGCAACATTAAGGGGATTGAACAAGCTTTGGAATCTCGGACTGTCATTGGACGAGCTGGCTGTGCTGGGCGCTGAGATTGGCTCAGATGTTTCTTTCTGTGTGTACGGAGGAACAGCGCTTGCCACCGGACGCGGAGAAATTATAGAAGAATTGCCGGCACCGCCAACGTGCTGGATCGTTCTGGCGAAACCCTTCATCGGTGTATCGACTGCTGAAGTTTATCGCCGCCTTAATGTAGAAAAAGTTCAGCATCCGCCTACAAAACAAATGATCAATGCAATCGAAACGGGAGACTTCAGCCAAGTCTGCAGCAGTGTCGGCAATGTACTTGAGGATGTGACACTCTCCCTTTATCCAGAGGTAGCGCAAATCAAGGACCAGATGAAACGTTTCGGAGCCGATGCGGTCCTGATGAGCGGAAGCGGCCCGACGGTCTTCAGCCTTGTGGCCCACGATTCGCGCATGCATCGTATTTATAACGGGTTACGTGGCTTTTGTGATCAGGTATTTGCTGTAAGGATGCTTGGAGAGCGCCATACCCTTGATTAAATCCGTATATTGATGGTATATTAACCTTAAATATTCGGATTTTGGAGGTTCTTGAATGAAATTTCGACGCAGCGAGCGTTTGATCGATATGACTACTTATTTGCTGGAACATCCACGTCAATTGGTGCCGTTAACCTATTTTGCGGAGAAGTATGGTTCAGCCAAGTCCTCAATCAGCGAAGATCTCGGAATCATCAAAGAAACATTTGAACAGCGGGGAATTGGTGTCCTTCAGACTGTGCCTGGTGCTGCAGGAGGAGTGAAATTCCATGTTCATGTCAGTGACGAAAAGGCAAGGAATATAATTGAAGAATTGTGCGTAATCATGGCCAACCCTGACAGACTGCTTCCAGGCGGTTATCTTTTCATGAATGACATCCTTGGCAATCCAGCCATAGTGCAGGAGGTAGGAAGGCTGCTTGCATCTGCTTTTGCCGAAAAAGACATTGAAGTCGTCATGACCGTGGCAACAAAAGGAATCCCAATCGCTTACGCTGTGGCAAGCCATTTGAATGTACCGGTTGTGATTGTCAGAAGGGACAGCAAGGTGACAGAAGGGTCAACTGTCAGCATTAATTATGTCTCCGGCTCGTCCAAAAGAATCCAGACAATGGTGTTATCGAAGAGGAGCCTTGCAGAGGGTTCGAAGGTTCTAATTGTAGATGACTTCATGAAGGCAGGCGGTACGGTCAACGGAATGATCAACCTGCTGGAGGAATTCAATGCAGAATTAGCAGGAATCGCGGTATTGGTAGAATCAGAAAATGCCGAAGAGAGACTTGTTGACGAATACCTGTCACTCGTCCGGCTGTCAGACGTTGATGTAAAAGATAGAAAAATTACCGTTAGTGAAGGAAATTACTTCGCTCGTAAAGAATAGTAGTGTCAGACGAAAAAATTAATGGGGTGACAATATGAATATTGTACAAACTTCAAATGCGCCAGCGGCAATCGGACCATACTCTCAGGGTGTAGTAGTCAACAATCTTTTCTACAGCTCAGGCCAAATCCCGCTGACTCCAGAGGGTGTAATGGTCGAAGGGGATATCCAGGCCCAGACACACCAGGTCTTCAAAAACCTCAAAGCTGTGCTGGAAGCTGCCGGAGCATCACTTGAAACAGTCGTAAAAGCAACTGTGTTCATCAAAAATATGGATGAATTCGCTCAATTGAATGAAGTATATGCTGAGTATTTCAATGAACATAAACCAGCACGCTCCACAGTCGAAGTAGCAAGACTGCCAAAAGACGCCCTTGTGGAAATCGAAGTAGTAGCGCTCGTTAAATAACGGGCGTTTTTTTTTTGTCCGAAGAGAAGGGAAAGGAGAGTCCGGTACATAAGAGCGGTATATGTGCCCTAACTGAGGAGAAAAGCGGGAGATCGGTAACATAAGAACGGTATATGTGCCCCAACTAAGGAAAAAAGCGAGAGATCGGTAACATAAAAGGGGTATATGTGCCCCAACTGAGGAGAAAAACGAGAGATCGGTAACATAAGAACGGTATATGTGCCCCAACTAAGGAAAAAAGCGAGAGATCGGTAACATAAAAGGGGTATATGTGCCCCAACTGAGGAGAAAAACGAGAGATCGGTAACATAAGAGCGGTATATGTGCCCCAACTGAGGAGAAAAACGAGAGATCGGTAACATAAGAGCGGTATATGTGCCCCAACTGAGGAGAAAAACGAGAGATCGGTAACATAAGAGCGGTATATGTGCCCCAACTGAGGAGAAAAGCGAGAGAACGGTAACATAAAAAAGATTTATGTGTCCCAACTGAGAAGAAAAAACGAGAACAAGGTAACAGTGAACGGCCCTATATCATAAATAGAACTAATAAGAAATGTGCTTGAATTTTTGTTTACTCTTTAAAATATTGTCTGCAAAGTGAAAATTCATATAAAAATTTTCCTGTCCGTCAATAGCCAAAAAAGCCTATTTTAAAAGGGTAAATGAGCTTGAAAAGGCTTTCTCCATGAAAAAGTTCACAAATTTGCCCTACTTTTTAGAAAAAATTTTCTTGTAAAAGAAGGAGTTTTGATTTCCACGTGGAATTATTTAACTAGAATTTTATCTATTTGTAAAGGTGGTGAACAGAATGGAAGTAACTGACGTAAGATTACGCCGCGTTAATACAGATGGACGGATGAGAGCGATCGCTTCCATCACGCTTGACAACGAGTTTGTTGTCCATGATATCAGGGTGATTGATGGAAACAACGGCCTATTTGTTGCAATGCCAAGTAAACGCACTCCTGATGGCGAGTTCCGTGATATCGCACATCCGATTAATTCGGGAACACGCGGTAAAATTCAGGACGCTGTGCTGGCAGAGTACCACCGTTTAGGTGAATTGGAAGTGGAATTCGAAGAAGCTGGAGCTTCCTAGAATATAGAAGTGTAAATCATCAAGAGCCTGCTGCATAAGTAAGGCTCTTTTTTATTTCCCTGTGTGCCCCGAAATTAAACCTTTTTTTAAAAAATCCCTTTCAAAATTGTCCAGCTTCAGCGTCTAGCCCCTCGAGACGCTTCGGCTCTGCCAATGAAGTCAAAGAACGACTTCGTTGTCAGGTCCTCCAGCGCTTGCCGGGGCTGACCAAGGCGACTCCGCTTTTCGGTTAATACACTCCCCCCTAAAATGACAAATAATTGTACTTGTTCTTCTATTCTTGAAATGACCGGCTATTTAAGATATATTCGTAATGGATAAAAAGGTAAATTGGAGGCCTGCTAATGTCTAATCGTTATGCAATCATTTTAGCAGCCGGTCAGGGAACAAGAATGAAGTCCAAGTTGTATAAGGTGCTTCACCCTGTATGCGGCAAGCCAATGGTACAGCATGTAATTGACCAGGTGAAAAGTCTTGATATAAACGAAATCGTGACCATAGTTGGTCATGGCGCCGAAAAGGTGAAAGAGCAGCTAGGTGAGGACAGCAAGTATGCCTTGCAGGCAGAACAGCTGGGAACTGCTCATGCTGTACAGCAAGCAAGTGAAATGCTTGCTGACAAAGAAGGAGTCACTATCGTTGTCTGCGGTGATACTCCGCTGATCAAGGGAGAAACAATGGAAGCTCTTTTCAAGCATCATGAAGAGACTAACGCTAAAGCGACCATCCTGACTGCAAGAGCCGAAGACCCTGCTGGCTACGGCCGTATCGTCCGGAATTCAGAAGGCTTTGTCGAGAAAATCGTCGAGCATAAGGATGCGAATGAGCAGGAAAGAGCTATTGATGAAATTAACACAGGTACGTATTGCTTCGATAACAAGATGCTATTTGAAGCGATCCAGAATGTATCGAATGATAATGTCCAGGGAGAATATTATCTTCCAGATGTCATCGAGATCCTTAAAAACCAGGGCGAAATCGTATCTGCATACGTGACAGATAACTTTGCAGAGACACTTGGTGTAAATGATCGTGTCGCACTTGCTGAGGCTGAGCGCACGATGAAGAAGCGAATCAATGAGTTTCATATGCGAAATGGTGTTTCGATTATTGATCCTGATAACACCTATATTGGACCGGATGTAGCAATTGGACAAGACACAATCATTTTACCGGGAACAATGCTTTCAGGCAGCACAGTCATTGGTTCGGAATGCCAGATCGGACCAAATACTGAAATTAGTAACTGCAAGGTAGGAAATAATACAGTTATCCGTCAATCAGCAGCCTTCGACAGCAGCATCGGTTCTGAAGTCAATATCGGGCCTTTTGCGCATATCAGGCCTGATTCAGATATCCATGATGAAGTAAAAATCGGCAATTTTGTCGAGATTAAAAAAGCGGTATTCGGCAAAGGAAGCAAGGCTTCCCACCTCAGCTATATTGGTGATGCAGAAGTCGGTGCGGATGTGAACATCGGCTGCGGTTCGATCACTGTGAATTACGATGGCAAAAATAAGTTCCTGACCAAGATTGAGGATGGCGTATTCATTGGCTGTAATTCAAATCTTGTTGCACCAGTGACAATTGGCAAAGGCGCATATGTTGCGGCCGGTTCAACAATCACGGAAGATGTCCCAGGTGAAGCACTTGCGCTTGCGCGTGCCCGCCAAGTCAACAAAGAAGATTATGTAGGGAAAATGAACGTAAAGAAATAAGAGTCTTGGAGGTCCCCAATGTCAAACCAGTATCTTGATCCAAATTTGAAGGTTTTTTCACTTAACTCAAACGTAGAACTTGCCCAGGAAATCGCGAAAGTCATTGGAGTTGAGCTTGGGAAATGCTCCGTATCCCAGTTCAGCGACGGAGAAATCCAAATCAACATCGAGGAAAGCATCCGCGGCTGTGATGTGTATGTCATCCAGTCTACCAGTTCTCCAGTAAATGAGAACATCATGGAATTGCTGATCATGATTGATGCTTTAAAGCGCGCTTCAGCTAAAACAATCAATATTGTTATGCCTTACTATGGTTATGCGCGCCAGGACCGTAAAGCGCGTGCACGTGAACCAATCACGGCTAAGCTCGTGGCAAACCTGCTTGAAACAGCCGGTGCAACCCGCGTAATCACGCTGGACCTTCACGCACCGCAAATTCAGGGCTTCTTCGATATTCCTATCGACCACCTGATGGGTGTGCCAATTCTTTCGGAACACTTCAAAGGCAAGGAATTGAATGGCGATGTCGTCATTGTTTCCCCTGACCATGGCGGAGTTACCCGGGCGAGAAAAATGGCTGAAAGACTGAAAGCGCCAATCGCAATTATCGATAAGCGTCGTCCGAAGCCAAATGTTGCAGAAGTCATGAATATCGTTGGTAATATTGAAGGCAAGATCGCGATCTTAATTGACGATATCATCGATACAGCCGGGACAATTACTCTAGCGGCAAATGCCTTGGTTGAGAACGGAGCACTGGAAGTTTACGCTTGCTGTACGCACCCTGTATTGTCAGGTCCTGCGATTGAGCGTATTGAAAACTCCAAAATTAAAGAACTGGTTGTGACAAATACAATCGCGCTTCCGGAAGAAAAGCGCATTGGAAAAATTGATCAGCTATCTGTTGCTCCTTTGATCGGGGAAGCAATTATCCGCGTCCACGAAGAGCAATCGGTCAGCACATTGTTTGATTGATTTTATAACAGAGATCCCAGGCTTGCCAATCGGCAAGCCTACTCTTGTTTTCCGTGAAATCACTGGGCTGTCAAAAGTAGAACGTTTAGACCTTCCTGTTTTGGGGCATTTTTTATATAGACAAGAATTAACCAAAAGGAAGGGGACAAAACCATGAGTGCAACTTTGAAAGCCAATGAACGCACAGGTTCGCAACGTTCTGCCTTGAGGCAATTACGCAGGGAGGGGAATATTCCAGCAGTTGTATACGGAAAAGGTACAGAAAGCCAGTCCGTATATATTAATGGAATCGAATTCCTAAAAACAATTCGCGAAAATGGCAAGAATGGTGTAATCTCACTTGATGTGAATGGAAGCCAGAAGGATGTCATGCTTACAGATTACCATCAGGACCATGTTAAAAATGAAATCTTGCATGCTGACTTTTTAGTAGTAGACAAAAATTCAAAGGTCAATGCCAGCGTAAGGGTAAATCTCGTTGGTGAGGCAGCAGGTGTGAAGGATGGCGGTGTCATTCAGCAGCCGCTCCATGAGGTAAGCATCACAGCGACTCCAGGCAATATTCCGGAATCAATTGATGTGGATGTGACGAACCTGCAGGTGGGTGAAAACTTGACACTGGCTGATGTTAAATCAGGAAATTATGAGATTAATGATGATGAAAGCACGGTTATCGTTTCGATCCTGCCTCCTAAGGTGGAAGAAGAAATTAACTCTGGTGAAGAACAAGAACCAGGAGTGCCTGAAAATGAAGAAGGAAGAGAAACGGAAGCCAGCGGAGAATAAGTTGCAATGGACGTAGCCTGAAAGGGTTACGTCTTTTGCGGTTTTCATGTACATTAGAAAAGGATGGTTTTTCTGTGAGCTCCTCAAATAAGGGGGAGCGAAAAACCGTAAGCTTTTGGTTAGGGGTGTGGAAAGTGAAGTTATTCGTAGGGCTGGGGAATCCCGGAAGGCAATATGACATGACAAGGCATAATATCGGCTTTGAAGTGATTGATGAGTTATCCAAACGATGGAATATCCCATTGGACCAGGCAAAGCATAAAGGGTTATATGGAAAGGGATTTGTTGGCGGAGAAAAAGTTATCCTGCTGAAGCCTTTAACCTATATGAATCTGTCCGGTGAATCGATTCGGGCCGTAATGGATTTTTATGATATTGATATTGAAGATTTAGTGGTAATTTACGATGATCTTGATATGCCGACTGGCAGGATCCGCTTGCGGCAAAAGGGCAGCGCAGGTGGCCATAATGGAATTAAGTCCACCATTTCCCATACAGGAACGCAGGAGTTCAAGAGAATCAGGGTTGGCATCAGCCGGCCGACGAACGGAATGGCCATCACAGATTGGGTGCTGGGCCGTTTTACTGCGGAGGAGAAGGACCAGATGAATGATGCTGTCCTAAAATCAGCAGATGCGTGTGAAGCGTGGTTCAAAAAGCCGTTCCTTGAAGTGATGAATACTTTTAATCAATAACATTCCTATAATCAGGAAAGGCAGCACAATAATTCATGCCAATAACTTGATTAAGTAATATAATGTTAAAATAGAATCATACAATAGGCTAAGTGCATAAGTTCCCCACATCGGGTCAATAATGAATAATGACTTGATTTGTGGGAGGGACGGGTATGGCTATACATTATCATTGCCGTCATTGCGGCACGAATATCGGCTCATTGGACAGGTTGTCTGTCCACAGTGAAAGCTTAGGGTTGCACAAGCTGACAGAGGAAGAACGCCAGGAGATGGTTTCTTACACAGGCAATGGCGATATCCATATAAAATCGATCTGTGAAGACTGTCAGGAAGCTCTGGAACGCAACCCGGACTTCCACCAGCATGACTACCTGATTCACTGACAAGCTTTGGATTCTACATCCAAAGCGTTTTTCTGTTTAAAAAATCGCGGTTGTACAGCATGGACAATCAGCATGCTGTTTGTGCTTCTTATAGGTGTTTTTGAAGGCAACAGCGTATCCGATTTTTATTATAAACATAGCCATTTTTAAAAGAGAGGGAGAGGTTTGGATGCAGGGGCTGAAAGCTCTTTTTAGTCATCAGGATGATGTCCAATCCGTTATTTCCGGAATGGATGCGGGGCTTAGGGAACAGCTCGTCGCAGGCCTGTCCGGTTCGGCAAGGACGGTCTTTTTAGCGGCGATTTACGAACAGACGAAACGCCCCGTCCTGGTCGTGACACATAATTTATTGCAAGCTCAAAAGCTATATGATGATTTAGTGAATTTAGTAGGGGAAAATGATGTCTATCTTTATCCTGCCAATGAATTGATTGCTGCTGAAATCAGCATTTCCAGTCCCGAGCTTAAAGCGCAGCGGATTGAAGCGTTGAATCACTGGAGCAAAAAGAAAACGGGGATTGTCATTGTTCCAATGGCAGGTCTGAGAAAGCTGCTGCCGCCAAAGGAGCTATGGGCAAAATTTCAGCTGACATTCAAGCTTGGTGAAGAGATTGAACTTGAAACCATACTGAACCGTTTTGTCGGCATGGGCTATGTAAGGGCGGAAATGGTATCAGCGCCAGGCGAATTCAGTGTTCGCGGCGGAATCATTGATATCTACCCGCTTACTTCTGCGGATCCAATCAGGATTGAGCTGTTTGACACAGAGGTTGACTCAATCAGGACATTCTCACTCGAGGATCAGCGCTCAAAGGAAAAAATGAAATCCGTTGCGATCGGGCCAGCGGCTGAAAACCTTATAGAGAATGTTCAGCTGGATCGGATGATTTCAGGAATTGAAGCGGGTCTGTCGAAAAGTCTGAAAAAGCTTAAGGATGAAAAAGCAAAGACGCTGATGTCACAAAATATCGGCTATGAACTGGAGCAGCTCCGCAATGGACAAAAACCTGATCAGGTGTTCAAATATTTATCCATTGCTTACGAACAGCCTCAAAGTTTAATAGATTACTTGCCGTCGAATGGCTTCCTGTTTGTTGATGAAATCAGCAGGGTTCAGGAAATGAATGAGTCTCTCAGCAAGGAGGAAGCAGAGTGGTATACGAGCCTCCTGGGTGAAGGGCAGATCATCCATGACCTGAAAATTTCTCATCACCTTCCTGATTTGATGAGCAAAGCAGGAAAACCGATCGTTTATTTATCGTTGTTTTTACGGCATGTTCCAAACACAAGCCCGCAGAATATCATCAATATTTCATGCAAACCTATGCAGAACTTCCACGGGCAGATGAATGTGCTGAAAGGTGAAGTCGACCGCTGGCGCAAGGGGAATTATGCGGTGGTATTTGTGGGTCCGGATGCTGAAAGGGTAAAGAAGCTCGAACGCGTCCTGGAAGACTATGAGATTGATGCAGTAAAGGCAGGCAGCAAGCAGGAATTGCTGCCTGGGAAAGTCCAGATCATCCAGGGCAGCCTGAATACGGGTTTTGAATTCCCAATCCAGAAGATTACCGTGATCACTGAAGAGGAACTTTTCAACAAGAAAACAAAGAAGCCGGCAAGACGGCAAAAGCTTTCGAATGCAGAGCGGATCAAGAGCTATTCAGAACTTAAGATTGGCGACTATGTTGTCCACGTGAATCATGGAATCGGGAAGTATCTTGGCATTGAAACGCTTGTCATCAATGGTATCCATAAGGATTATCTTCACATCCGCTATCAAGGGACGGATAAGCTGTATGTCCCTGTTGAGCAAATTGACCTTGTGCAAAAGTATGTCGGCTCAGAAGGAAAAGAGCCCAAGGTCTATAAGCTTGGCGGAAGCGACTGGAAACGAGTCAAGAGCAAGGTGCAATCTTCTGTCCAGGATATAGCTGATGACTTGATTAAGCTGTATGCAGAGCGTGAGGCAAGTGTCGGCCATGCTTATTCACCGGATGGAGAGATGCAGCGAGATTTCGAATCATCCTTCCCTTATCAGGAAACAGAGGACCAAATCCGTTCCATTCATGAAATCAAGCGTGATATGGAGCGTGAGCGTCCGATGGACCGTCTGTTGTGCGGGGATGTTGGCTACGGTAAAACAGAAGTCGCCATCAGGGCAGCGTTCAAAGCAATAGCAGACGGCAAGCAGGTAGCTTTCCTCGTGCCGACGACAATCCTGGCACAGCAGCATTACGAAACGCTCCGTGAACGCTTTCAGGACTTCCCAATTAATATCGGCCTGATGAGCAGATTCCGCACGCGGAAACAGCAAACGGAGACAATCAAAGGCTTAAAGGCTGGAAGCGTTGATATTGTGGTAGGCACCCACAGGCTTTTATCAAAAGAAATTACCTATCGTGACTTGGGCTTGCTGATCATTGATGAAGAACAGCGTTTCGGGGTTACCCATAAAGAAAAAATCAAGCAATTGAAAACAAATGTAGATGTCCTTACATTGACTGCTACGCCAATTCCCAGGACGCTCCATATGTCCATGCTCGGCGTCCGGGATTTATCTGTCATCGAGACACCGCCTGAAAACCGTTTCCCTGTCCAGACGTATGTCATGGAATATAACGGCGGGCTTGTCCGCGAGGCAATCGAACGGGAACTGGCAAGGGACGGACAAGTCTATTTCCTTTATAACCGTGTCGAGGACATCGAGCGGAAGGCGGAGGAGATTTCAATGCTCGTGCCGGATGCGCGAGTCACTTTTGCTCATGGCCGGATGACTGAAAATGAACTCGAGTCAGTGATGCTTGGATTCCTTGAAGGAGAATATGATGTCCTTGTCAGCACGACAATTATCGAAACTGGTGTAGACATTCCGAATGTAAACACACTGATCGTTTACGATGCTGATAAAATGGGGCTTTCTCAACTTTATCAGCTAAGGGGAAGAGTCGGACGCTCAAACAGGGTAGCCTACGCTTATTTCACTTACCGGAAAGACAAGATCCTCACTGAAGTAGCAGAAAAACGTCTGCAGGCCATTAAGGAATTCACCGAGCTCGGCTCTGGTTTTAAGATCGCCATGCGTGATCTGTCTATTCGAGGAGCCGGTAATCTGCTCGGCGCCCAGCAGCATGGATTTATCGATTCGGTTGGTTTTGATCTGTATTCACAAATGCTTAAGGAAGCGATTGAAGAGCGGAAGCCTGAGAAGGAAAAGGTACGCAAGCCTGCAATTGAAATTGATCTTGAGCTCGATGCTTATATCCCGGACACCTATATCTCCGATGGCCATCAAAAGATCGAGATGTATAAACGCTTCCGAGGCATAGAATCATTGAAGGATATCGATGAACTGAAAGAAGAAATCATGGACCGGTTTGGGGATTATCCGGAAGAGGTTAAAACCTTATTCAAGGTCGCGGAACTCAAGGTATATGCGATTACCGCAGGGGTGGAGTCCATCAAACAGACTAAGCAGGATGTGACAATTCTTTTATCAGAGGACGGAAGCAGCAGGATTGACGGACAGAAAGTGTTCAAGCTTAGCAGCCAGTACAGGAATACGGTCGGTCTAGGTATGGAAGGAAATAAACTCAAGATGGTAGTTCATACAAGAGGAATGAAAGATAATCGCTGGTTCGATATCACTTTCGAGATGGTTAAGGGACTGCACGACTCCCAAAAAGAACAAGAAAACACAGTATCTTGATGTGTGGGAATTTTTTGTAATCAAAATGTAAAACTAAACGGTGTTTCAAAAAAGATAGACAAGGGTAATTTTTGTGTGTACGCAATTATTGACTGGAAGGTTTATCCGTTTTTGGCACCTTTATCACTTCCAAGAAAATAATAATGAGAAGTGTATAGAACTTTCCATATGAAAGATACTAAGTTCAAATCTTGGTAAGGATGATTAATAAAGCCATTATCTTTACCAAAAAAATAATCATCAGATGAAAGTGAGGCAACGTTGGATGAAAGCAACTGGTATTGTTCGTCGAATCGATGATTTAGGTCGTGTCGTTATTCCTAAAGAAATTAGAAGAACCCTTCGTATTCGTGAAGGAGATCCACTGGAAATTTTCGTGGACCGTGATGGTGAAGTAATCCTTAAGAAGTATTCACCAATCAGCGAATTGAGCGATTTTGCAAAGGAGTATGCAGAAGCGCTGTATGACAGCCTTGGCAACCCGGTGCTAATCTGCGATAGAGATACTTATATCGCAGTGGCTGGAGGATTCAAGAAGGACTACCTGAATAAAAATATCAGTGAACTTGTCGAAAAGACAATGGAAGACCGTACTTCCACACTGGTGAATCAGCAATCTAACTTCGCGCTTGTTGATGGTAATGAAGAATCTATTTCTTCTTATACAATCGGGCCGATCATTGCTAACGGAGACCCAATTGGGGCTGTAATCATCTTCTCTAAAGAAGGATCACTAGGCGATGTCGAACAAAAAGCTGTAGAAACTGCAGCAGGTTTCCTCGCAAGACAAATGGAGCAATAATCAAGATTCCTGTTTAACTTAATCCTTTATACCTGAAAGGGCAGCTGATAAGGCTGCCTCTTTCTTTGTCTAAAAATGTGTTTGTGGCGGGCTTCACTCTTATGCTGAACAGGATCATAACTTTAACTGCCCTTTTATAATGGTATTTTAAGATGCTGAATTTTACTTTCCAAGCCATGCCCAACCCTTTAAATTAGAAATGATAAAAGGGACCAAGAAGGTCTTTCATTTATTACGTATACTTTACAATTGGATGAATGCCATATGGCTTTAAGCTGTTAGGTTCGGGCTGTGATATAATACGTTTGAAACTGAAATTGGAAGGAGATGGGCGATGAAGCCCGTTGCAGACTCGAAGGAATTGATGAAGGGAGCCATGATACTGACGCTGGCAGCCCTTGTCACAAAAATATTAAGCGCTGTTTATCGTGTCCCGTTTCAAAATATTGTCGGGGATATTGGTTTTTATATATATCAGCAGGTTTATCCGTTTTTCGGTATTGTTATGATTTTATCTACATATGGATTTCCTGTTGTCATATCCAAACTGTACACAGAGGAGCAAGCTGCCGGGAATATCGGCAGGGCTGATCGGCTTTTGGCGGTCTCCCTTGTTTTTCTCAGCATGCTTGGAGTTCTTTTGTTTTCATTTTTTTATTTTGGTGCCTCATGGATAGCAGGGAAAATCGGCGACCCAGAACTAAGGCCTCTATTTAAAGTCGTTTCCGTACCATTTTTACTCTTCCCATTGATTTCTGTCTTCAGAGGCTATTTTCAAGGAAAGGGAAATATGGTACCCACAGCAATTTCTCAGGTTTCCGAGCAATTCATCCGTGTTGCCACCATCCTGATTCTGTCAGCGGTCCTGGTTCAGCAAGGCTTCTCACTTTATGTGACGGGAGCAGGTGCTGTACTCGGGTCAGTAACCGGAGGACTGGTGTCTATCGTCATTCTCGGCTTTTTTTTCTTGAAAAACAGAGGACCAAGCTTATTTGAACATTTAAATCCAAAAAATCTTTTCAACGACGCAGCGTGGGTGATAAAGGCTCTGGTTGTCCAGGGGCTAGCGATCAGCATCAGCGGCATGCTGTTAATATTGCTCCAGCTCGCGGATTCATTGAACATGTATACTTCTTTGCTCAATATGGGCATGACAGCAAATGAAGCGAAGTCGGCTAAGGGAATTTTTGACCGGGGACAGCCGCTTATCCAGCTTGGTACCGTTGTCGCCACATCGATGTCATTGAGTCTAGTACCGGCAATTTCCGGTGACAAGTCAATTAATCGTCGTATTAATATTCTGCCGAAAGTCAGGCTGGCACTTCAGACAAGCCTGATTTTTGGCGCAGCAGCTTCAGTAGGATTATCGAGCATCATCGTCCCAGTGAATATTATGCTGTTTGAAAATGGCGATGGATCGAACGTTCTCGGAGTGCTCAGTATGATGATTCTATTAGGCTCTGTCATCCTGACAATTATGAGCATTCTTCAGGGTCTAGATCGATCGCTTTTCCCGGCAGCCGTCGTTTTGGCCGGTTTTGGCCTGAAATATATATTGAATCTTCTGCTCATCCCGGATGCCGGGACAATGGGCGCAGCCTATGCTACCCTGATTGCCATGATGGCTGTCATGGTGGTCCTGATTGTAAAATTGAGGCGGGAGCTGGGACAGCCAGTTTTATCGCTGGCTTCAATCCTGAAAATCCTGCTTTCCTCAGCAGTGATGGCGGTTTGTTTGCGGTTGTTTTTATTTATAACAGATTTCGGTTATGGATATATTGAACCTGACAGGCTTGGAGCGATTTTCCAGGCGTTCAGCTCAGTGGCAATCGGTGCGCTTGTTTATTTTTTCGTGCTGGTCAAAACGAGGGCATTGACTGAAGATGAGATGGCTGCCCTGCCATTCGGCAGCCGGATTGTACAGCTGTTCTCCAGGTAATGCCTGGCTAGAGAGTCGTTTATAAGAAGGAGGAAGCAGGAAATGACAAAAAAGATATTGATCATCGGACTGGGAGCGGGCGACCTAAACCAGCTGCCGCTTGGTGTATATAAAAAATTGCAACAGGAGAAAAACCTGTTTTTGCGGACGAAGGAACATCCTGTGGTGACTCAGCTTGAGAATGAAGGGATGCTGTTTCAATCTTTCGATGCAATCTATGAAAAGCATGACCAGTTTGCGGATGTATATGAGGAAATCACGGAATTTTTGCTGGCTGAAGCATCCAAGGCACCTGTAATCTATGCGGTTCCTGGACACCCTTTGATTGCCGAGCGGACTGTACAGCTTTTGCTTGAAAGAGGTCCGGAACGGTCTACAGAAATCGAAATCGGGGGCGGCCAAAGTTTCCTTGACGCCATGTTCCAATCCCTGGAGATTGATCCGATCGAAGGATTTCAGCTCCTTGATGGTACCGATCTGGAAAAAGAGGATCTTCTGCTGAAGAATCATACGATCATAGGGCAAGTCTATGATGCCTTTGTTGCATCTGATGTCAAGCTGACGCTGATGGAGAAATTGCCTGATGACTACGAGGTCTATATTGTTACGGCTGCCGGAAGCAGTGATGAAGTGATTAAAAAACTGCCCTTATATGAGCTTGACCGCGAGATGGAGCTGAGCAATCTGACATCGATTTATGTTCCCCCGGTAAAAGATGAGCAGATTCTATACAAGGATTTCCAGAAGTTGCGTGGAATTATATCAGAACTGCGAGGTCCAAATGGCTGTCCGTGGGATAAAAAACAAACTCACCAGTCTTTGAAGAAATATTTAATTGAAGAATCCTATGAGTTGATCGAAGCAATCGACAATGACGATATCGACCATATGATAGAGGAATTGGGAGATGTGCTTCTGCAGGTCATGCTTCATGCCCAGATCGGTGAGGATGAAGGTTATTTTACTATCGATGATGTCATAGAAGGTTTATCGTCGAAGATGGTTCGCAGGCACCCACATGTTTTCGGTGATAAGACAGCGGAAAATGAAGAGGACGTTATGCGAAACTGGCAGGAAATCAAGGAGCAGGAAAAGGGCGGATCCGTAAAATCTCTGCTCGAGGGAGCGGGCAAAGGCCTTCCCAACCTTCTAAAGGCATATGAACTGCAAAAAGAAGCGGCAAAGGTCGGATTTGACTGGAAGACGGTTTCACCAATTCTTGATAAGGTTAAAGAGGAAATTGAGGAGCTGTCAGCTGAAATAAACGAGAATGGCCAGTTTGAAAATATTCAGCTGGAATATGGTGACTTGCTGTTTGCGCTCGTGAACTTTGCAAGGCATTACAATATTAATCCTGAAGAGGCATTACACAAGACAAACCAGAAATTCATGCGGCGGTTTGCCTTTATTGAACAGAAGGCCGCTGAAAAAGGCCGGAACCTCGAGGATCATTCACTTGATGAGCTGGACGCCTACTGGGACGATGCAAAGAAGCAAGGATTGTAAGGTAAATCAAACCAATTATTAAAAAGGGGTTTAACTGCGATGAGGCTGGATAAATTTTTAAAGGTGTCAAGATTGATCAAAAGAAGAACATTGGCGAAGGAAGTATCCGATCAGGGAAGGATTTCAGTCAATGGAGTCCCGGCAAAAGCGAGTACTAATGTAAAAGCGGGCGATGAACTGGCAATCAGATTCGGGCAAAAGATAGTATCTGTTAAAATTGAACGGATTCAGGAGAATTCCCGAAAGGAAGAAGCCGCTGAAATGTATACGATTCTTGGGGAAGATCGAATCCCAGGGGACGATGAAGAGTAAACCAAGCTTAGCCTGAAGGCTTGTTCTATTCTCCCTCCTTCAATCATAAACATGTACAAAAGTGCATTATGATTGTGAGGGGTTATGATGAGCCAATATTATGAAACGAATCAGACAAAGAGCAACTTGCCGGATCATGACTTAGTGATGAGAGGCAGACGGACATTGGAGATCACGGGTGTAAAACAGGTTGAAAGCTTTGATAATGAAGAATTTTTATTAGAGACGGTCATGGGTTTCCTGGCAATCAAGGGTCAGAACCTTCAAATGAAGAATCTCGATGTCGACAAGGGTGTTGTATCAATCAAAGGCAAAATCTTTGATCTGGTCTATCTCGATGACCAGCATGGGGAGAAAGCTAAAGGGTTCTTTAGCAAGTTATTCCGATGACACTGTCGACCCAATTTTTGACGATGCTCGCCATGATTGGGATGGGCAGCCTATTCGGAGCTTCACTTGATACGCATAATCGGTTCTTGAAAAGATCAAAAAGGAAATCCTGGATTGTCTTCATCAATGACATCCTGTTCTGGTTATTTCAGGGCTTGTCGATTTTTTATGTGTTATTTTCAGTCAATATGGGAGAATTGCGTTTTTATATCTTCCTTGCATTACTTTGCGGCTTTGCGGCCTATCAAAGCCTTTTCAAGAAAATGTATCTGAAGCTGCTTGAGCGAGCGATATCCATCACCATCAGTATCTATTTATTCTCCGTGAAGGCTGTCAGGCTCATTGTGGTCAGGCCATTGCAAGTCCTTGCCGCTACTGCTCTATCACTCTTCATTCTGACGGGGAGGGGCCTTTACGTCCTATTGAAATGGCTTCTTTCCGTTTTCTTATGGCTGGTGAAAAATATCCTTTGGAAGCCGGTTATGATGATTTTCCTACTTTTTTGGAAACTTTTGCCGAAAACAGTTAAAAAAAGCGTCGAGAAGTTATATAATAAATTGGCAGGATTTCTAATAATAGTAAAGAATTATTTCACTAAGCCGATAAAATGGATAAAGAAGTTAAAAAAGTAGAACGTGTTACGTAATTTTCTTTGTCATATAGAATTGAAATGAAGAGCCGAAACTAAAATAACCAAAAAATAAATGTAAGGGGGACTGCGGGGAATGAGTGTCATCAGGAAAAAGAAGATAGCAAAAATTGAAAATCAATATATACAGCAGCGTGAAAAAGCAGGTATAGCTGAAACCAGGAAGCGAAAACTGCTTTTCAGGCGCCTCGCAGTCTTTGCTTTATTCGCATCGATTATTTCATATTTAATGATCTCAACGTTCATTTCCCAGACTGCGGACCTGGACAAGAAGCAGGCGCAAAGAGCGCAGCTTGAGCAAAAATTAGCAAGCCTCCAGAAAAAGCAGGAAGTTTTGGATGAAGAAATCGTCAAATTGAACGATGACGAATACATAGCGAAGCTTGCCCGCAAGGAATACTTCCTTTCAGAAAAGAACGAAATTATCTTCAACCTTCCTAAAGAGAAAAAGGACTCCCAAGATTCGCCTTATTGACACTCTTTTTTTATATTCTGTATAATATAATGTAAGTTTGATTTTTTATATCTTTAAGGAGGCAAAACTTTTTTATGTCAATCGAAGTAGGCAGCAAGCTACAGGGAAAGGTAACAGGCATCACAAATTTCGGGGCGTTCGTGGAACTGCCGGGAGGATCAACTGGACTTGTCCATATCAGTGAGGTTGCAGACAATTATGTCAAGGATATCAATGACCACCTCAAAGTAGGCGACCAGGTTGAAGTGAAGGTCATCAATGTTGAGAAAGACGGTAAAATTGGGCTATCAATCAAGAAGGCTGTAGATAGACCAGAAAGACCAGAAAGACCTGCAAGACCAGAAAGATCTGATCGACCATATTCCCAGCGTCCACGCGGCGGCGGCAGAGGAAACGACAACCGCAATGCCCGTCCAGAAAATTTCGAGTCAAAAATGGCGAAATTCCTGAAGGACAGTGAAGACCGTTTGTCATCTCTGAAACGTGCTACCGAATCCAAGCGCGGTGGAAGAGGAGCCAGAAGAGGATAACTTGCTGCTAAGTCAATATAAATAATAGCAGGTAATATGCTATATCAAGACAAGTCTTTCGAGGCTTGTCTTTTTTATTTTTACAAAAGGTGCATTTTGGCTAGACAAGAGACTCTGCATAAACCCGAAAATGAAGCAAAGATCGAAAAGTGGTAAAAGGAGAGACTCTGCATTGCCCGAAAATGAAGTGGAGAGAGAGAAACGGTAAAAGGAGAAGCGCTGCATTGCCCGAAATTGAAGTGAAGAAGGGAAAATGGTAAAAGGAAAAGCTCTGCATTGCCCGAAAATGAAGTGGAGAGATAGAAACGGTAAAAGGAAAGGAGCTGCATTGCCCGAAATTGAAGTGAAGAAGGGAAAATGGTAAAAGGAAAGACTCTGGATTGCCCGAAAATGAATTGAAGAGAGAAAAACGGTAAAAGGAGAGGAGTTGCATTGCCCGAAAGCGAAGTGGAGAGGGGAAAACGGTAAAAGGAGAGGCGCTGCATTACCCGAAAATGTACCGAAGAGCAGACAACGGTAAAAGCTTTGGTTAAGTATGACATAAAAGTTGGAGGCAATTTATAAACAGAAATAATAAAGTAAATAAAAAACCCCGTTCCTTTAAAAGGAACGAGGTTTTATTTGATGACCCCTACGGGATTCGAACCCGTGTTACCGCCGTGAAAGGGCGGTGTCTTAACCGCTTGACCAAGGGGCCGTATTAAAATGTCTTGATATGATTCCGTCTTTTGCGCCTAGTATCTCGGGAGGTGCTTCAGTCTTGAGCAGCTCAAGTGGTTTCAGACCGTCATGCTTGTCGGGCTGACCGAGGAGATTGCCTTACACTTTTTTAAAGTAGCGGCGGAGGGGATCGAACCCCCGACCTTACGGGTATGAACCGTACGCTCTAGCCAGCTGAGCTACACCGCCATATTGAGATTGTTTTGAGGCACAAGAAATATAATACATAGATATTAAATTGGTGTCAATGTATTTTTAAAAAAGAATCATAAAAAATAAAAGGTAATTTTTTATGCTCCCAAAGACTTCAGTATTGGATAAAAAATTATCCGTGGTATTTCGAGTAATTGCTTCGTTTACGGGGAAATGCGTCGAACGAAACTTCGATGCTTGTCCTTGTTTTTGACAAACTTCTGAATTGCTCCCTCTTATAATAATCAGCAACGATAAAAAAGTGGGGAGTGTATTTAATGCAAAAGGTAGAAAGGAACATGATGGAACCGATCGGTGAAGTTCATCTCGAGGAATCTCGATTCAGATTGGCAAAAGGCATGTCGAAGCTGCAATCCAAGATCGAAACACTTTTCCTGAAAAAGGGCTTAATATTCCTGATTATTGGATTCTTGCTTGGCCGTGCCTTAATACTGGCGCAGCTGACCCCTTTTAGCCTTCCGTTTTTTGCCGCCGTTTACCTCATCCGTAAGGACCGCGCTCCTATTGCGCTGTTTGGACTGGTTGCTGGAGCTGCAACCCTGTCATTTACTGACGCTGCTTTCACCTTCGGTTCGGTATTCTTGTTCTTGCTGTTATATAAATTTACTAAGAAGTGGATCAAGAATGATTTAAAGGTGCTGCCATTCTATATATTTTTCACTATTTTAATAGCCAAAATGTTGAAAGCTCTCATTTTGTCAGGAAATATCACTTTATATGAAGGGATGATGGCTGGAGTCGAAGCCGGCTTGGGGCTTGTATTGACCTTCATTTTTCTGCAGAGCATTCCTTTGATGACTTCAAGCCTGCGCAGGCAATCTTTAAAGACTGAGGAGATCGTCTGCTTGATCATCATGCTCGCTTCCGTGATGACAGGTACAATTGGCTGGACAATCTATGATTTGTCGGTAGAACACGTTATGTCTCGGTACCTGGTCCTTATTTTCTCATTTGTCGCAGGAGCAACAGTAGGTTCCACAGTCGGTGTCGTAACAGGTTTAATATTCAGCCTGGCAAATGTGTCGAGTTTCTACCATATGAGCTTGCTAGCGTTTTCTGGATTGCTCGGCGGCTTGCTGAAAGAGGGGAAGAAACCAGGTGTAGCACTAGGGCTTTTCATTGCCACATTGCTGATTGGGATGTATGGAGAGGGCGGAGGCGCACTTACCCAAACGTTGACCGAATCGGCGGCGGCAGTCCTGCTCTTTTTCCTGACTCCGCATTCACTTACCTCAAAAATCGCAAAACATATTCCTGGCACCCCGGAATATTCCGCTGAACAGCAGCAATATATGAGGAAAATGAGAGATGTGACAGCACAGCGTGTCGTCCAGTTCTCTAATGTTTTTGAGGCATTGTCAAAAAGTTTTTCCACATTGCAGGTGCAGGATGAAACAGTTGAAACAGACCGCGATATGGATTATTTCTTGAGCAATGTCACCGAAAAGACATGTCAGACATGTTTTAAAAAGGACCATTGCTGGACAAGGAACTTTAATACAACCTATGACTATATGAGCGAAATTATGCAGGAGATGGATCAAAATTCCGGTACAGTGCCTCAGAAACTTTCCCGTGAGTGGGATAAGCATTGCACGAGATCCAAGAAAGTACTCGAAATCATGCAGCAGCAGCTTACCTACTACCAGGCGAACCGGAAGCTGAAAAAGCAGGTACAGGAAAGCAGACGGCTTGTGGCTGATCAGCTGTTAGGTGTATCAGAAGTAATGGGGGATTTCGCAAAGGAGATACAGCGTGAACGTGAAAACCATTCTAAGCAGGAGGAACAAATCCTCGAAGCTCTCCAGGATTTCGGCATCCATATCGAACATGTCGAAATCTACAGCCTCGAACAGGGCAATGTTGATATTGATATGACGATACCGTATTGCCAGGGGCACGGTGAATGCGAAAAACTGATTGCGCCTATGCTTTCCGATATCCTTAAGGAAAACATTGTAGTTAATTCGGAGGAGTGCTCTACATTCCCGAATGGCTTTTGCCATGTGACGTTCCGATCTGCGAAGGCTTTTGCCGTAGCGACAGGGGTAGCGCATGCCGCTAAGGATGGCGATCTCGTTTCCGGGGACAGCTACTCGACGATTGAACTGAGCGGCGGGAAGTACGCAATCGCAATCAGTGACGGAATGGGCAATGGAGAAAGGGCTCATTCAGAAAGCAGGGATACGCTATTATTGCTCCAGCAAATTTTGCAGTCAGGAATCGAAGAAAAAGTGGCAATTAAGTCAGTCAACTCGATTTTATCGCTAAGGACGACCGATGAAATTTTCTCAACACTCGATTTGGCCATGATCGACCTGCAGAATGCGTCAGCCCGGTTCTTAAAAATTGGTTCGACGCCTAGCTTTATCAAACGTGGCAGCAAAGTGATGAAGGTCCAGGCCAGTAATCTGCCAATGGGAATATTGCAGGAGTTCGAGGTGGATGTCGTAGGAGAACAACTCAAGGCAGGCGACCTGCTGATCATGATGAGCGACGGTGTTTTTGAAGGACCTAAGCATGTAGAGAATTATGATTTGTGGATGAAGCGGAAAATTAATGAACTTCGGACAGAAGACCCACAGGCAATTGCAGACTTGATCATGGAGGAAGTCATCCGTTCCCGGGATGGCTCAATTGAAGATGACATGACGGTAGTCGTGGCAAAGATCGACCACAATATCCCTAAATGGGCTTCGATTCCAGCGACCAATTATCAAAAAAGGGCTTAACCATTTAATTTGAGCAATATGCTATTTCTTTATGTATGAGGAAGTATAATTTTCACTTCAAGAAATGTCTAGCTCCAGCGCCTAGCCAGTTTTCATTCTTGATTGGGCTTTCTCGAGTATCTTGCGATAAGCGTTAGCTTTGAGCAGCCTGAGTCGCTTCGGTCCTGCCAATGAAGTCAAAGAACGACTTCACTGTCAGGCCCTCCAGATCTTGTATAGGCTGACCAAGGCGCTTTCGCATTTCATATGTATATTTCCCCTTTACTTCGTCGAAAATGGTAACAAATTTATCATAGGGTTCTTTCTTTTACTAGATTGTAAAAGTTGAGCCTGGAAGTGAGGGGATTGCATGAAAACAGGCACAATCAGGCAAATATTGCTCATAACAGATGGCTGCTCAAATCAGGGTGAAGACCCGATTGCAATGGCTGCTCTGGCTAAGGAGCAGGGAATTACGGTGAATGTCATCGGTGTGATGGAACAGGATGTTATAGATGAACAGGGAATGACAGAAATCGAGGGTATTGCGATGTCCGGCGGCGGGGTCAGCCAGATTGTTTACGCGCAGCAGCTTTCCCAGACAGTCCAGATGGTAACAAGGAAGGCTATGACCCAGACCCTTCAGGGAGTGGTCAATAAGGAGCTTCAGCAAATCCTTGGCGGAGGCAGGACAGTAGAAGACCTTCCTCCTGAACAGCGGGGTGAAGTCATGGAGGTTGTGGATGAGCTAGGGGAGACGGTTGAGTTGGATGTGTTGATTCTTGTCGATACAAGCGCGAGCATGAAGCATAAGCTCCCTACCGTTAAAGAAGCCTTGCTGGACTTAAGTCTGAGTCTTAATGCACGGTCTGGAGATAATCGTTTTTCAGTATTCGTATTTCCCGGGAAAAGAAATGATGTCGAAAAATTGCTGGATTGGACCCCAAAGCTTGAATCACTTACAAGCATTTTTGCCAAGCTGACGACCGGCGGTATTACTCCGACAGGTCCTGCCATTCGCGAAGCCCTTTCTTATTTCAATAAAAAACGATCTTTAAGGAGCCTTCTGTCCCGTGATGATGAATCCTTCTTTGAAGAATCTGTGTAAGGTCATCCCTGGAACGATCATTGAGGGGAAATGGCATCACAATCGCTATACAATCATTAAAGAGCTTGGCTTTGGAGCGAATGGGATCGTCTACTTAGCTAGGCATAACAATATACAGGTTGCATTGAAAATGAGTGACAATGGAATGTCGGTTACTTCAGAGGTCAATGTATTGAAAGCTTTTGCCAAGGTCCAGGGATCTGCCCTCGGGCCTTCTTTGATGGATGTGGATGATTGGGAACGTCCGGGTAAGAAAGTAAGCTTTTATGTGATGGAGTTCATCAAAGGACCAGATTTCCTAGCTTTCCTCCAGCAGAAAGGGCCGGACTGGACTGGAGTGATGATTCTCCAGTTACTGGCTGATTTGCAGCAGCTTCATGAAAATGGCTGGATTTTTGGTGATTTAAAGCCGGAAAATTTGATTGTGACAGGACCACCGGCCAGAATCCGCTGTATCGATGTAGGCGGAACAACGCTGCAGGGGAGGTCAATAAAAGAATTTACGGAGTTTTTTGACCGGGGTTATTGGGGACTTGGCAGCAGGAAGGCAGATCCACGCTATGATCTTTTCGCTGTCGCCATGATCATAGTCAACACAAGTTATCCGAAAAGGTTCACGAAGAAGTCAGGCGGAATCAGTGAAATAATGGATATGGTGAAGCAAAAACCCGATTTAGGAATTTATGAAAAGGTCATATATAATGCTTTGTCTGGCAAGTATCAGTCAGCAAAGGAGATGAGGACCGATTTATTGCAAGTCCATCAGCCAGATTCATCACCAAGAAACAGACGGCATCCACAAAGGACCGGAGCTCAAAAGCAGCCCCAGCAACAAGCTGCAAGCAATATGAAACAGGCTGCAGCCTCAGCGGGCGGCCAAACGCGGAAGCGATACAACAAGAGCAAGAGGAAATCCTCAGCTCTTGAAACAGTCACGATCATTCTGGTTATCTCAATGCTTTATTTTTTCTATATTTATAGTCAAGTTACTTGAGTAATTTTGAAACCTTTTTGCCTGCTTATACGTAGAAAGGGGATTAGAGCCCTGATTTTTGATAAAGTGATGGGGAAAGTGTTAAGCTGAATAATAATAAACCTATTTACAAGATTAATGGATTGCCGGCTTGGGTATAGAGTTAAATCGGCAATGCCGGGTTAGGAAGAACATGATGATTGATATGAAGGTGAATGCTTTTCTTGAAAGGCATGATTTTCAGCTGAATAACAAGTCAATTGCAGTCGGTGTATCCGGCGGGCCGGATTCGCTTGCTCTGCTTCATTATTTATCTCAGCAGCGAGAACGGAAATTACTCAAAATTGTTGCGGTCCATGTAGATCACATGTTCCGAGGTGAAGAATCGTATCAGGATGCTCTTTTTGTAAAAGCTTTTTGTGACAAACACAACCTTCCATTCGAGATGAAAAGAATTGACGTTCCGGCTTATATGCGGGAGACGGGGTTAAGCTCCCAACAAGCTGCCCGTGCCTGCAGATACGCATTTTTTGAGGAAGTAATGGAGAAGCATCAGCTCCAATACCTTGCCCTTGGACACCATGGTGATGACCAGGTTGAGACGGTATTGATGAGGCTTACGAGGGGAAGTTCTGGAAAAGCCAGGGCTGGTATTCCTTTTTCCCGTAAGTTTGGTCCTTTCTCGATTTTCAGGCCGTTTCTATGTTTGACAAAAGCGGAACTGGAAGATTATTGCGCCCTAAATTCCCTGGAACCTAGAATCGATCCCAGCAATGACAAGACATACTATAGCAGGAATCGATTCAGGAAAACTGTCCTGCCATTTTTAAAGGAAGAGAATCCTGCAGTCCATGAGCACTTCCAGCGTTTCAGCGAAGAACAGCAAATGGATGAAGAATATCTTCTTGAATTAACAAAGGAAAAATTGAATAAAGTAATGAAGAAAGAGGACAAAGGGATTACAATTGGTATTAGTTCTTTTCGGGAAATGCCAATGCCTTTACAAAGAAGAGGGATTAAACTAATATTAAATTATCTTTACAATGATCGACCTGCTTCTCTTTCCGCTATACATATTGAAAAGATTTTTTCAATAATTCGCAACCCCCATCCGTCAGGAACTCTTGATTTCCCCAGCGGTTTAAGAATCATACGATCGTATGGAAATTGCCACTTCAAATTGAATCCGCCAGAAAGGCATAGCTATCGTTACGAAATATCAGGATCAGATCAGCTAATTTTGCCCAATGGTGATGTCATTGATGCCCAATTGCTCAATGATGTTCATGTCGGGGATGTTTCCAATCATCGTTTCGTCATCGACCTGGAGGAATCAGGGACTCCCTTATATATCCGTA
The DNA here is from genome assembly GCF_900166585.1 of Mesobacillus jeotgali. Classification (NCBI taxonomy): domain Bacteria; kingdom Bacillati; phylum Bacillota; class Bacilli; order Caryophanales; family Bacillaceae; genus Mesobacillus; species Mesobacillus jeotgali. The sequence continues at coordinate 43,150 of NZ_FVZC01000004.1, forward strand.
CCAGGAAGAATGGGGACCGGATGTCATTGAAGGGAATGGAGGGTTCTAAGAAGCTGAAAGATATTTTCATCGATATGAAAATACCTATAAATGAGAGGGATGAGTGGCCGGTTGTGACAGATCGGGAAGACAGGATCCTTTGGCTTCCGGGCCTGAAAAAATCGAAACATGAAGCAGATGAACAAGGAAACAGGTTATTACTATTAACTTATATAAAGCATTGATATCTTCCAGGGGGCACAATGATCATGATGAAAAATGATATTGAAAAAGTATTGTTTACAGAAGAGGAAATTCAGGAAAAGACTAAGCAGCTGGCGGCAGAATTAACGGAAGAATACAAGGACCGCTTTCCGCTGGCAATCGGTGTCTTAAAAGGCGCAATGCCATTCATGGGCGATCTGCTTAAACGTACGGATGCTTATCTAGAAATGGATTTCATGGATGTATCAAGTTATGGCAATGCGATGGTATCATCTGGTGAAGTTAAGATCCTTAAGGACCTTGATACTTCAGTAGAAGGAAGAGACATCCTCATCATCGAGGATATCATCGACAGCGGCCTGACACTCAGCTATTTGGTTGAGCTGTTCAGATACCGAAAGGCAAAGTCCATAAAGATTGTTACACTGCTAGATAAACCAACAGGAAGAAAAGCCGACATCACTGCTGATTATGTAGGATTCATTGTTCCTGATGAGTTCGTTGTCGGATATGGACTTGATTATGCGGAAAAGTACCGTAACCTTCCATATATCGGTGTTCTAAAGCCAGAAGTGTATACGAAATAAAATGGTTGAATTTAGTGAATTTAATTTATTATTTCGCCTAACAACCAAATATTCTGAATGTTAATTTCTTGTATTAGCATAAATTGCTATGATACTATTTAGTATAGTTTGTCTACCGTGGGAGGAGGTAAGGGATGAATCGGATCTTCCGTAATACCATCTTTTATTTATTGATATTTTTAGTCATTATCGGAGTAGTAAGCTTCTTTAATGGCAATAACCAGCCAACTGAACAAATCACTTACGATAAATTCATACAGGAACTTGAGGCAGGTAATGTCGAAGGTAATCTTTCGCTGCAGCCTGAACGCGGTGTGTATGAAGTTAGAGGTCAGTTGAAGGGCCAGAAGGAAGGCCAGGGCTTCATTACTTATGTTTGGAACAACCCGGAAACATTGAACCGCATTGAACAAGCGGCTGCAAGTGCAGATGTCGAGATTAAGCCTGCCAAGGAAACTAGCGGATGGGTGACATTCTTTACATCGATCATTCCGTTTATCATTATTTTCATTCTATTCTTCTTCTTGCTTAACCAGGCTCAGGGCGGCGGAAGCCGTGTCATGAACTTCGGAAAAAGCAAAGCAAAGCTTTATAACGAAGAGAAGAAGAAAGTCCGCTTCAAAGATGTCGCGGGCGCAGATGAAGAAAAGCAAGAGTTGGTCGAGGTCGTTGAATTCCTTAAGGATCCTCGTAAATTTGCTGAGCTGGGAGCCCGTATTCCAAAGGGAATCCTGTTGGTAGGACCTCCGGGAACAGGTAAAACTTTGCTTGCTCGTGCTGTAGCTGGAGAAGCGGGAGTGCCGTTTTTCTCAATCAGCGGTTCCGATTTCGTTGAAATGTTCGTCGGTGTCGGTGCATCACGTGTGCGTGATTTGTTTGAAACAGCTAAAAAGAATGCTCCATGTATAATTTTCATTGATGAAATCGATGCTGTCGGCCGCCAGCGTGGTGCTGGTCTTGGCGGAGGGCATGACGAGCGCGAACAGACGCTCAACCAGTTACTTGTTGAAATGGATGGCTTTGGTGCCAACGAGGGAATCATTATCGTAGCTGCTACAAACCGTCCTGATATCCTAGATCCAGCATTGCTGCGTCCAGGCCGTTTTGACCGCCAGATCACAGTAGACCGTCCTGATGTTACTGGACGTGAAGCTGTACTGAAGGTACATGCGAGAAATAAGCCTCTTGATGAATCTGTGAACTTAAAGAGCATTGCAGCCCGTACTCCAGGTTTCTCTGGTGCAGATCTCGAGAACTTGTTGAACGAAGCAGCTCTTGTCGCAGCGAGAAGAAATAAGAAGAAGATTGACATGTTGGATTTGGATGAAGCAACAGACCGCGTCATTGCTGGTCCAGCTAAGAAAACCCGTGTCATTTCCAAAAAGGAAAGAAATATTGTTGCCTTCCATGAAGCTGGCCATACAGTCATTGGCGTGGTGCTTGATGAAGCAGAAATGGTCCATAAGGTAACTATTGTCCCTCGTGGGCAGGCAGGCGGCTATGCCGTCATGCTTCCTAAGGAAGATCGTTACTTCATGACGAAGCCGGAGCTTCTCGATAAAATCACCGGATTGCTTGGCGGTCGTGTAGCGGAAGAAATCGTCTTTGGCGAAGTGAGCACTGGTGCTCACAATGACTTCCAGCGTGCTACAGGCATTGCAAGAAGAATGGTAACTGAATTCGGAATGAGCGATAAGCTTGGGCCATTGCAGTTCGGCCAGTCACAAGGTCAGGTTTTCCTTGGACGTGACTTCAACAATGAACAGAACTATTCTGACAAGATTGCATATGAAATTGATCTGGAAATCCAAACAATTATCAAGGATTGCTATGCAAGAGCGAAAAGCCTGCTTACAGAGCATCGCGAAAAGCTTGATATAATCGCGAACACTCTGCTTGAGGTTGAAACTCTTGATGCAGAACAGATCAAGCATTTGATTGACCATGGCCGTCTTCCTGACCGCAGTGTCAGCGTGAATAATGACGACGTAAAAGTAAACATCAACACAAAAAGGGATGAGTTGCCTGCCATCGAAGAGACTGACAAGAAACTCGATTCAGTCATTGAAAACCCGAAGGCAATTGACGAAAATCCAAAAGAATAGATTTACGCAGCAGGTGCTCTATTAGGAGCACCTGCTTGTTTTTTTCAATGAATTTGGAATTTACCCAGAAAAAAGGTAGGGAACAGCAGCTGATAGAGCAGATAATCAAGATCACATAATAGAGCCATTCAGGGGAGCATCGCAAGCAGCTTATGCTGCTAATCAAGCTCTATATTTGGTTTACTTTATTTAGTGTATTTCTGGCGATTATGATATGATATTTGCAGTATTGGTCCAGAAAACTATAAATAAGTTGGTGAATAGGTTGATTTTTGTTTTTGACGTCGGGAATACAAATATCGTGTTGGGTGTTTATGAACAGGAAGAATTGAAACACCATTGGAGAATTGAAACAAACCGCCATAGAACTGAAGATGAATTCGGGATGATTGTCAAAAATCTTTTTGACCATGTCAATCTTTCTTTTTCTGATATTGATGGAATTATCATATCGTCCGTCGTACCGCCGATCATGTTCTCACTTGAGAGAATGTGCCAGAAGTACTTCAACAGAAAGCCATTAGTTGTCGGCCCTGGAATCAAGACAGGCCTTGATATAAAATATGAAAATCCAAGGGAAGTCGGGGCAGACCGAATAGTCAATGCGGTTGCGGCCATCCATGAATATGGCAGCCCGCTCATCATCGTCGATTTCGGCACGGCGACAACCTATTGTTATATTAATGACCATAATCAGTATATGGGCGGAGCGATCGCGCCTGGGATCGGTATATCCACTGAAGCCCTTTATTCGCGTGCTGCCAAGCTACCGCGAATTGAAATCAGCCGTCCTGATGACGTAATTGGAAAGAATACGGTCTCTGCCATGCAAGCAGGTATCCTTTATGGATATGTTGGACAGGTAGAGGGAATAGTTAAACGGATGAAAGATAAGAGTGCGGTCCCGGCGCAAGTGATCGCTACTGGCGGACTGGCGAATTTAATCGCCCAGGAATCAAATATCATTGACGTAGTCGATCCTTTTTTAACCTTAAAAGGACTGCAGCTTATCTATAAACGCAATATCGATAAAAACAATTAAGCTTCCTGGTAGGAGGACACATTTAACTTTACAGCATGAAGGGAGTAGAAAAATGAGCGATTATTTAGTAAAGGCACTTGCATTTGATGGACAAGTAAGGGCATATGCGGCAAAAACAACTGAAACAGTTGGTGAGGCTCAGCGCCGACATTACACATGGCCAGTGGCATCAGCTGCGCTGGGCCGGACAATGACGGCTGGTGTGATGATGGGTGCAATGCTCAAAGGCGAGGATAAATTAACGGTTAAAGTAGAAGGCGGCGGTCCGCTGGGTGTGATTCTAGTTGACAGCAATGCTAAAGGAGAGGTCAGGGGATATGTCTCAAATCCTCATGTCCACTTCGATTTAAATGAGCACGGAAAGCTGGATGTTAGACGGGGTGTCGGTACAGACGGAACACTTACTATCGTTAAGGACCTTGGTCTGCGTGACTATTTTACAGGACAGGTTCCAATTGTTTCAGGTGAGCTGGGCGAAGATTTCACTTATTATTTCGCAACATCCGAGCAGGTCAATTCTTCGGTTGGAGTTGGAGTGCTGGTCAATCCGGACAACTCTATTAAAGCGGCAGGCGGTTTCATCATCCAATTGATGCCGGGAACCACTGAAGAGACCATCTCTGCGATCGAACAAAGACTGCAGTCCATTCCGCCGGTCTCAAAGCTCATTGAAAAAGGGCTGTCACCTGAGGAACTGCTTGAGGAATTGCTCGGCGAAGACAATGTCAAGTTCCTTGATACAATGCCGGTATCATTCGTGTGCAACTGCTCAAAAGAACGATTCAGCAATGCTTTAATCAGCCTTGGCGCTGAAGAAATCAGGGATATGATCGAGACAGATGGACAGGCAGAAGCACACTGCCATTTCTGTAATGAGAAATACATGTTTACAAAAGAAGAACTAGAAGAGATAGAGAGAGAAGCAAAATAAGCGAGTGGTTGGGGGAAGAGAATTGGAAAAAAAGCGGCTTTGGTATATTATTGCCGGGTTAGCCTTAATGAACGCAATAACTCTTATAATGCTGCTGGCCAGACCTGCTTTTCTTGAAGGGAACAAGGAGAGTGTGGCGGAAATTGGCAAAGAGTCGATCACCCGCCAGGAATGGCTCACTGAGCTTGAAGAAAGATACGGACAAGAGACGCTCAGGGACCTGATCGACCAGGAAGTAGTCAGGCAAATGACAGATGAATATGGGATTGAAATATCCGATAAAGCTGTCGAGCGAGAACTGACAATCTATAAAGCGATGTATTCATCACCAGGAAATGAGCCAAAAAGCGAGGAAAAATGGAAGCAGCAGATTAAATACAGTTTGCTGCTCGAAGAACTTTTGACGAAGGATGTCAAAGTATCCGAAAAGGATATGAAATCCTTCTACGAACAAAACAAGAGTCTCTTTGACATCCCTGCTTCGTACCATCTGTCACAAATCGTCATTGCAACGCAACAAGACGCAGAATCAGCGGTAAAGGAATTGAAAGAAGGTTCCAGCTTTGCTGCACTGGCAATGGAGAGGTCGATCGATGAGTTCTCTGCTAATGAGGGCGGGGATATCGGCTTTATAACGGAAGAAGATGAACTTATTTCACCTGCGGTTATCGGAGCAGCAAAATCCCTGGAACCAGAAGAATGGACTGGACCCGTAAAAGTAGAGAATGGGTATGCCATTATTTACCTTCATGAAAAACTTGAAGGGAAGAAGTATAGCTTCAAGGAGGTCAAGAACCAGATTCGCAGACAGATTGCCCTTGAACAAATGGATATTCCTGTTTCTGCACGTGCATTTTGGAATGATGCGGAAGTCAGCTGGTTCTATGGCGAAGGCAGCGAAAAATAATGGTGAAGCACTGGTTATATAAACCGGTGCTTTATTTATTTTTCGCTCTGACTGGTAACGAACGCTGTCTTTTCTTGTTTACGGCGATTTAAAATAGGATAGTTTAAAAAAGGATGGGCAAAAGAGATATATCTGTTTTTGTCGAAGCATACTGATTGACATAGACTAAAAGTACTGGTAAATTTTAATAAAACCAACAAAAATACTCGGAATAGAAGGTGGATAATATGGTACGTATTGCAAACTCCATTACTGAGCTGATCGGCCAGACACCAATCGTAAAATTGAACAGACTTGTTGATGAGCAAAGTGCAGATGTATACCTAAAGCTTGAATATATGAACCCTGGCAGCAGTGTTAAGGATCGTATTGCCCTTGCGATGATTGAGGATGCCGAATCAAAGGGTAACCTGAAAAACGGGGATACGCTCATTGAACCAACAAGCGGCAATACCGGCATCGGACTTGCGATGGTAGCGGCTGCAAAGGGCTATAAAGCAATTCTCGTCATGCCTGAGACTATGAGCATGGAGCGTCGGAACCTGCTGAGAGCCTATGGAGCTGACCTCGTATTGACTCCTGGTCCTGAAGGAATGGGCGGAGCTATTCGCAAGGCAGAGGAGCTCGCTAAGGAAAATGGTTATTTCATGCCTCAGCAGTTCGAGAATGAAGCCAACCCTTCCATCCATGAACAAACGACTGGACCAGAAATCGTCGAGCAGATGGGTGACCAGCTTGATGCGTTCATTGCTGGCATCGGTACAGGCGGAACCATCACCGGTGCAGGGAAAGTCCTCCGTGAAAAATATAAGGATATCAAGATTGTTGCTGTAGAACCGACAGACTCACCGGTTTTATCAGGAGGAAAACCAGGTCCTCACAAGATTCAGGGAATCGGAGCAGGCTTCGTGCCTGGCGTTCTTGATACCAATGTATATGATGAAATCATCAAGGTGGAAAATGAACAGGCATTCGATTATGCCCGTCGTGCGGCTAAAGAGGAAGGTATCCTTGGCGGAATCTCTTCTGGTGCAGCGATTTACGCTGCACTCGAAACAGCAAAAAAACTAGGCAAGGGCAAAAAAGTCCTCGCCGTGATTCCGAGCAATGGCGAACGCTACCTGAGCACACCGCTTTATCAATTTGAAAACTAACATATAAGGAGAGGCAGGCTGTTTAGCTTGCCTCTTTTTTATGGTTAAAGCGCCTGGCTTTTTTGAATACTGCAGAAAAGATGTGTTATCAAATAACAATCAGGGCAAATAGCCTTTTTAAATAAACAACAAGATTTTCTGAAAAAACCATGATTTTAAAAATGAAAGCCGGCCTTTCATCATGTATGATGGAAAAAGAGAAAAAAATAGGGGTGAAGAGCTTGCCGCATTACAGCATTCAATCACTAACAATTCCATATACAGCTTCACGTTTTTTTCATCAATACGATCATATTGCCCAACAATATAAAGAGCATGTCATTCTTGAAAGCGGCCGGGGCGGGCGTTACAGCATCGCCGCGTTCAAACCGGAGATTACTTTTTCAGGGAAAGATCATAAATTAACGATTTTCCAAAAAGGGAAGACAACGATTCTCGAGGGAAATCCACTTGAAATAATGAAACAGGAACTAGAGGTTTTTCAAATGCCCGAAGTTGAGGGGCTGCCTGATTTCCAGGGAGGGGCGATTGGCTATATCAGCTATGATTACGCCCGCTATATTGAAAAGCTACCGCAGTTGGCAAAGGATGATTCCGGTATACCAGAGGTTTATTTTCAAGTTTTCCTGGAGTGGTTTGTGTTTGACCACCTAACGGAAACCTTATGGATCATGGCGCTGAATGAATCCGGACAGGAACAACAGACAAAGGATAGGCTGTCAGAATGGCAAAAACGCTGGAAGGCAGAGGTGCCAGTGTCTAATGCTGAGACATTGGACAAGCATGCTGCAGATGAGCTGCATGTATCCATGGATGAAGCAAACTTTATCCAGGCAGTGGAGAGGGTCCAGCAATACATTTCACAGGGAGATGTCTTCCAGGTCAATTTATCAGTACGGCAGTCCAAGCCGATTGAGAAAGAAGCTCTTGAAGTGTACAGACAGCTGCGAAGGCTGAATCCGTCCCCGTATATGGGTTATTTGCATACTGAAGACTTCCAGCTCGTCAGCGGCTCGCCTGAACTTTTAGCAAAAGTGAAAGGTTCCGAGGTCAGCACTAGGCCGATTGCCGGGACAAGATCGAGGGGCAGGACGAATGAGGAAGATTTGCAGCTCGCCAGCGAATTGATCAATAACGAGAAAGAACGGGCTGAGCATGTCATGCTTGTCGACCTAGAACGAAATGACCTTGGCAGGGTGTGCAAATACGGTACTGTCGAAGTAAACGAATTCATGGTGATTGAAAAATACTCACATGTCATGCATATTGTTTCGAATGTCAGGGGAGAGCTGGCAGAAGGTGAAACTTGGTTCGATGTTGTCAATGCGACCTTCCCGGGCGGTACGATTACCGGTGCCCCAAAGATAAGGACTATGGAAATCATTGAGGAACTCGAGCCGGTGAGGCGCGGGCCATATACCGGATCGCTGGGCTGGATTGGTTTTAACGGCAATATGGAACTGAACATCATTATTCGTACCATGCTTGTCAAGGACAGGATGGCATATGTTCAGGCAGGTGCCGGCGTTGTGATCGATTCGATTCCTGCAAATGAATACAAAGAATCCTTAAAGAAAGCCATCGCTTTATGGAAGGCGAAAGAGCTCGCGGAGGGAAACGCATGATTTTGATGATCGATAATTATGATTCTTTCACATATAATCTGGTTCAATATTTAGGTGAGATGGGAGAAGAACTGAAGGTCATCCGCAATGACCAGACTTCCATAAAGGGAATAGCAGAGCTGGAGCCGAAATTTTTAATGGTATCCCCTGGCCCGTGCAGTCCTAATGAAGCTGGCATTAGCCTGGAGGCTATCAAGAATTTTGCCGGCAAAACACCCATCTTCGGAGTTTGCCTTGGCCATCAGTCTATTGCCCAGGTGTTTGGCGGAGACGTGGTCCGTGCAGAGCGGCTCATGCATGGGAAAACATCAATGGTCTATCATGACGGCAAGACCATTTTCGAAGGAGTGGAAAACCCTTTCCCTGCAGCACGTTATCATTCACTCATCGTAAAAAGGGATACCCTTCCTGACTGCCTTGAAGTCTCAGCTTGGACAGAGGAAGGGGAAATCATGGCGGTACGCCATAAAACCCTGCCCGTAGAAGGTGTCCAGTTTCATCCTGAATCAATTTTAACGACGCCGGGTAAACAGCTGCTTCGGAACTTTATTGCTCATTATAATAAAGCTAAGGAAGTAAGTCTGTAATGTACATTTATATTAACGGCAGTTATGCGGATAGCAATGAGGCCGCGATTTCCCCGTTTGACCATGGTTTTTTATATGGTTTGGGAGTTTTCGAAACCTTCCGGGTATACAATGGACATCCGTTTTTGCTGGATGATCACTTGGAGCGGCTGAATGGCAGTCTGCGTATCCTGAATATCGAAGCTGAATTTACACGCACGGAAACGGTCGGAATCCTGGAAGGTCTTTTAGCGAAAAACTCTCTACGGGATGCATATATCCGCTTTAATATATCCGCGGGCAATGGTGAAATTGGTTTGCGGACGGAAAGCTACAGGGAGCCAAATGTCATCGCTTTTGCCAAGCCTTTGCCCCCGGCAGGTGATATGAATGAGAAAAAAGCAGTGCTGCTTGATTTGAGGCGGAACACTCCAGAAGGGGATGTCCGTTTGAAATCACATCACTATCTGAACAATGTGCTGGCCAAGCGTGAAGCAGGCCCCGCAATGGATACGGAAGGCATCTTTTTAAATAACGAAGGTTTCCTGGCAGAAGGAATCGTCTCAAATCTTTTCTGGTATCGGGAAGGAATCCTTTTCACCCCGTCGGTCGATACCGGTATTTTGGATGGAGTGACACGCAAGTTCGTCATCGAGTTGGCCCGTACAGCGGGCATTGAGGTACGTGAAGGCTTTTACAAAAAAGAAGAAGCGGAAGCAGCTGATGAAATATTCCTGACAAACTCGATACAGGAAATAGTTCCCGTCACTTCTTTTGCAGGTAAAAGTTTTCCTGGGAAATCAGGCGGGGCGGTTAAAAGATTATACCAACGATATGAAGTACAGCGTGGAACGCTATGGAGCAGAAGACAATTGATTGGAGGGCTCGCAAATGATTAAAGCTGGTCCATATACATTGGATTACACTAATGAAACGTTGATTATGGGAATTTTAAATGTCACCCCAGATTCTTTTTCAGATGGAGGCAAGTATAACCATATTGAAAATGCTGTGGCCCATGCAAAACAGATGATCGAGGACGGAGCGCATATCCTGGATATCGGCGGCGAATCAACGAGGCCTGGCCATGAGCGCATTTCAGATGAAGAGGAGATCAGCAGGGTAGTACCTGCAATCGAGGCAATCACAAAAGAACTGCAGATTCCGATTTCAATTGATACCTATAAATCAAAGGTCGCCAAAAGCGCAGTCGAAGCCGGAGCAGTGATCATCAACGATATTTGGGGAGCAAAGGAAGACCCCGAGATTGCTGATGTTGCAGCTGAAACAGGTGTGCCGATCATCCTCATGCATAATCGTAAGGACCGTAATTATTCTCATTTCATCAGGGATGTACTGAATGATTTATATGAAAGCATCACGATAGCCAAAAAAGCAGGCGTCAGGGATGAGCAAATTATCCTTGACCCGGGTATCGGATTTGCAAAAGACTTATCACAGAACCTGGAGATGATGCGCCATCTGGATACTCTAGTGTCCTTAGGTTATCCTGTGCTGCTGGGCACCTCGAAAAAATCGATGATTGGCGGCGTGCTCGACCTCCCTGTTTCTGAAAGAACAGAAGGGACAGGTGCGACAGTATGCTTCGGGATCCAAAAAGGCTGTCAGATCGTCAGGATCCATGATGTGAAAGAAATGTCGAGGATGGCTAAAATGATGGATGCTATGATGGGAAAGGGTGAATTTGGTGGATAAAATACATGTCAATCAAATGGAGTTTTACGGATACCACGGTGTGTTTCCTGAAGAAACAAGGCTTGGACAGCGTTTTGCAGTGGATTTGACGGTGGAACTGGACCTCTCGACAGCAGGAAAAAGTGATGAACTTGAGAATTCCATTAACTACGCCGATTTATATCAAGTATGCAAGGATATCGTTGAAGGCAAACCATTCAAGCTTGTAGAAGCCATTGCGGACAAAATCGCCGGCACCATACTGGACCGGTTTTCGCTCGTAGAAGCATGCCATGTAAAGGTCATCAAGCCGGACCCGCCAATCCCTGGACATTACAAATCCGTCGCAGTCGAAATCACAAGGAGTAGATGACAGTGGAAAACAAAGCATATATTGCGCTCGGGTCCAATGTGGGTGACCGATTTGGTTATCTAACACAAGCCATCATCTTACTTGAAAGTCATGAGATGATTACTGTGGTAAATACTTCATCCGTCTATGAGACAGACCCGGTGGGCTACACAGATCAGGATCAATTCTTGAATATGGCAATCCAGGTAGAGACAAACCTTTCACCCTTCGAACTGTTGGATACTTGCCTGCGAATTGAATTGAAGCTTGGGAGAAAGAGGCAAATAAAATGGGGGCCGAGAACTTTGGACCTTGACATTTTGCTGTATAATCAAGAGAATATTGAAACAGAGAAGCTTACAATTCCGCACCCTCGGATGAGTGAACGCGCATTTGTAATCCTTCCATTGCTTGAAATGGACCCAAGTATCACGCTCCCAACCATGAGGGAGCCGCTGAAAAACTGTCTACTAAGTATACCGGATAGAGAAGGAGTACGAATATGGAAGCAGAAAAATGGGGAAGACGTATTCGCGCTTATCGAAAGCTGAAGGGTTACACTCAAGAAGGCTTCGCAAAAGAGCTTGGCATTTCCGTATCGGTCCTTGGTGAAATCGAACGGGGAAACAGAATGCCTGATGAAAGATTGATTACCAGAATCGCAAATTTTTTGGATGTTGGGTTGGATGAATTAACGCCACAATAGGGCTTGCGATATATTTAATTGAACTGCTGCTTCGGAGCGGAATCGACAGCACAAAACGAAGGAGGAAAACATGCTTAAGATTGGCGATATTGAAATGAAAAATCAGGTCGTCCTCGCGCCAATGGCTGGCATTTGCAACTCAGCGTTCCGTTTGACAGTAAAAGAATTCGGCGCAGGGCTGGTTTGTGCCGAAATGGTCAGCGACAAAGGGATTGTTTCTCAAAACAATAGAACCCTCGACATGTTATATATAGATGAACGTGAAAAGCCTTTGAGCCTGCAAATTTTTGGCGGTGAAAAGGATATGCTTGTCCAGGCTGCCCAATACGTGGACAAAAACACGAATGCCGATATCATTGATATCAATATGGGCTGCCCCGTGCCAAAGATCACGAAATGTGATGCAGGTGCAAAATGGCTGCTAGACCCAAATAAAATCTACGAAATGGTATCCGCTGTTGTAGATGCGGTTGATAAACCAGTAACGGTAAAAATGCGCATGGGGTGGGATGACGAACATATTTTCGCCATCGAGAATGCCCGTGCGGTAGAACGAGCTGGCGGGAAGGCAGTAGCACTTCATGGCCGTACACGTGTACAATTGTATGAAGGGATAGCTAACTGGGATATCATCCGTGATGTCAAGCAGGCTGTAAACATTCCTGTGATCGGTAACGGTGACGTGCAGACTCCAGAGGATGCAAAGAGAATGCTGGAAGAGACAGGTGTAGACGGAGTAATGATTGGTCGCGCTGCACTGGGTAATCCATGGATGATCTACCGTACAGTTAAATACCTTGAAACTGGCGAGTTGATGGACGAACCAACAGCGCGCGAGAAAATTGATGTCAGTATTCTTCATCTGGACCGCCTGATTGCTCTGAAAAACGAGCATATTGCTGTCCGCGAAATGCGGAAGCATGCTGCGTGGTACCTGAAAGGCATCCGCGGAAATGCGACGGTTCGTAACGGTATTAATGAATGCTCAACAAGAGACCAGCTTGTCAGCTTGCTGAGGAACTTTGCGGATGAAGTAGAAGCGAAAGAACAAACAGTTCACCAGGTTGGATAAAAATTGACAATACCCATCACATTTCCTATAATACGTGTATTAAATGTAACTGCCAGTGGTCAAACTGGCAGTTTTTATTTCTATTTGGGAGATAAAAAGAGATTTTTAATGTCTGAATACGTTTGTTTGTGTAAAATAATAAAAGTATCCACCTAACTTACTCAGGATTACATATTAAATTTAATTATATATTGGAGTGAAAGCGACATGAGTCATGAAGAATTAAATGACCAGCTTAGAGTCAGAAGAGACAAAATGAGTGCATTGCGTCAAAAAGGCATGGACCCATTCGGCAAACGTTTCGAACGCTCACACCTTACTGAAGAGCTGATCAGCGAATTTGGCGAGTTAGAGAAAGAAGAAATCGAGGCAAAGAATGTTTCGGTAAAAATAGCTGGACGGATCATGACGAAACGCGGAAAAGGAAAGGCAGGCTTTGCGCACATCCAGGACCTTGCTGGCCAGATCCAGATCTATGTCCGCCAGGATGCAGTCGGTGAAGAGCAATACCAAGTCTTTGACTCAGCTGATCTCGGTGATATCGTCGGTGTTGAGGGAACACTTTTCAAAACTAAAGTTGGCGAGCTGTCAATCAAGGCTGAAAACTTCATATTCCTAACAAAGGCATTGCGCCCGCTTCCTGAGAAGTTCCATGGTCTTAAAGACGTTGAGCAGCGCTATCGCCAGCGTTATCTCGACCTGATTACCAGCAATGAAAGCAAAACTACTTTCATCAACCGCAGCCGCATCATCCAGTCGATGCGCCGTTACCTTGATAACCAGGGGTATCTGGAAGTTGAAACACCGTTAATGCACTCCATTGCTGGCGGAGCATCAGCGCGACCTTTCATTACCCATCATAACGCACTCGATATGCAGCTGTACATGCGTATCGCTATTGAACTTCACTTGAAGCGTCTGATTGTCGGCGGACTTGAAAAAGTGTATGAAATTGGCCGGGTATTCCGTAATGAAGGGGTTTCTACAAGACATAATCCAGAATTCACAATGCTTGAGCTTTATGAAGCATACGCGGATTGGCGTGATATCATGTCACTCACAGAGAACATGGTTGCGTATATCGCACAGGATGTACTTGGTACAACAACCATCCAGTATGGAGAATATGAAATCGATCTTAAACCAGAATGGAAGAGAGTCCATATGGTAGATGCGATTAAAGAATATACAGGAGTGGACTTCTGGCCACAGATGAGTACAGAGGAAGCACGTGCACTTGCCAAAGAACACGGAGTGGAAATCACTGAGCACATGCAATATGGCCATATCGTCAATGAGTTCTTCGAGCAAAAAGTGGAAGAGCACCTGATCCAGCCAACATTCATCTTTGGCCATCCGGTTGATATCTCTCCTTTGGCGAAAAAGAATGATGAAGATTCACGTTTCACTGACCGTTTCGAATTGTTCATCGTAGCGAGAGAGCATGCGAACGCGTTCACTGAGCTTAACGATCCAATCGATCAAAGAGAACGTTTTGAAGCACAGTTGAAAGAAAAGGAACAAGGTAACGATGAAGCACACGAAATGGATGAGGATTTCATCGAAGCATTGGAATATGGAATGCCTCCAACAGGCGGACTTGGAATCGGGATCGACCGATTGGTTATGCTTCTGACAAATTCACCATCCATCAGGGATGTACTATTATTCCCATTGATGCGTCATCGCTAAGAATAGCGGGAGGCAAAACGGCAAACGCCGTTTTGCCTTTTTTATTTTCATTGAAGAAGCGAATCATTCATGGATTTGGAGACAGAAATATGAATTATCTTTCTTTTATTTGCGCGTATAAAAATCTAAAAAAGAGGTTGCTATTGTAGATTAAAGGTGCTATATTTATATCTGTTGCTACGAGCTACTTAGTTAGCAGCGAAGAAATTGAAAAAAACTTATTGACATTGGGTTTTGAACCTGATAATATATAAGAGTTGCTTCTGATGGAGCAACAAAGAAAATTGTTCTTTGAAAACTAAACAAACAAGCGTCAACAAACAATAAATTATTCATGGCTTCTATTATAGAAGAACATGAGCCAACGTTTTAACTTATGAGCTAACTCATAACTCTTTTTTGGAGAGT
>NZ_FVZC01000005.1 GCF_900166585.1 Mesobacillus jeotgali
CTCTCCAAAAAAGAGTTATGAGTTAGCTCATAAGTTAAAACGTTGGCTCATGTTCTTCTATAATAGAAGCCATGAATAATTTATTGTTTGTTGACGCTTGTTTGTTTAGTTTTCAAAGAACAATTTCATTGTTCGCCGCTCGTAAGCGACTTTCATAATATATCATGCGACCAACTTAATGTCAACCACATTCTTTATTATTTTTCATCGCTGATTCATCGTTTTAGCGATTCGCTCAGCAGCGACGTTTATTAATATAACAGGATAATTTATTCCCGTCAACATCAAATATTAAAAAACCTATCTTTTTGTATCTTACCCTCTGGACGTGCTTTTCTTGGCCGGCATATACTTCAGGCATTCCTTTGGAGGCGCCACTCTTTTAAACAGTGAAAACAAAATTTGATATCGCTCTCTCATTGATCTTTTTACAATATGATCGATGCGTTCATCTCTGAGATCAAACAGAATTTCATCCATCTCTCTTTTTATTAAGTATTCGATTTCCTTTAATTCCTTCTCATTGACCAGAACACCAAGCATACATACACTCCTGTTCGTTTTCACATAGTGATTGTAGTGTTATCTTTTTTCCTGATTTTTATAATCATAATTATCATATCTTTTGAAAGCCTGAATAAAAATTAGACAAGGAGTGCAGTGGACGAGGTGGTGAGAAAAATGAATTTCTTTTATGTGATGAATGCGAAGTCAATTAAAACCGTTTTTGTTATAGTAGTCGCAGCCTTTTTTACAGCATGGTTCTTCTATATGGAAAACATGGTCCAGGTACCGGCTTTTTCTGCAAAAGATGGTCCTAAAGCAATTTATCAGGGAGAAAATGATCTGGCTTTAACCTTTAATATTGGCTGGGGTGATGAGAAGGCTGGACCGATCCTCGATGTGCTGGCCAAGCAAAAAGCTGGAGCGGTTACATTCTTTTTGTCCGGCTCCTGGGCAGAAAGGCATCCTGACCTTGTCAGCAGAATGGTGAAAGAAGGATATGAAATCGGCATGCTAGGGTACGAGTATAAGGATTACACTGAACTCGAGGAAGAAAAAATCAGGCGGGACATCCTGAAGGCGCAGGAAGCTTTTAAGAAGCTGAATGTGAAGAACATTGAATTGCTTCGTGCTCCAACCGGCCACTTTGACCAGCGCACCTTAAAGATTGCTGACCGGCTTGGGTATACGGTCGTCCACTGGAGTCTTGATACAAAGGACTGGACGAATCCGGGAACCACGGTAATTGCCGAAAATGCTGCAAAAGCAAAAAAAGGGGATATCCTGCTGATGCATGCTTCTGATTCCGCCAAACAAACTGCAGAAGCCTTGCCTCTTGTACTTAAAGATATCCGGTCAAAAAATTTAAAAATGGTCACCGTATCCGAGATGATTGCAAATGGTGACTCTAAATCATCAGAAGTAAAATAACCGCCCAACTATGCGTTGGACGGTTTTTTTTGTGCTTTTTTGTTTGTTGTTCTTTTTTTCTCAAGGGCTTTCCGTTCCTCGATGGATTTCTGGTTAAGCTTATGCAGCACCATCAGCTGGTATGCATTGCAGACTAACAGCGGGAAAAGCATAAGATATACCCAGCTTTGCTCATTAACTCGAAGGATCGGTACCCATTCAATTACTGTTACGACAACCATGAAAAACAATGCTGGTATAAAAGCTTCTTTATTTGTTTGTCTTACCTTCAGCATTGCAACGATGATTCCGGCAACAAGGACGATTGCGGCAAGCCCTATATATGGCAGGACGCTTTCACCTTTCTCGGCAAAGACATCATACCTGAGATAAACAAGGTCAAACAGTACAAAGGCAATCAGGAGCATCTGCACTGCGTTCCATAATGATTTAAAAATCCCCAGTCCAAAACGGTGGATCGTCAAATATGCAAAGAACCCCATTTGGCTAAGAATACTAAATATAAGACCGATGCCCATAAGCCATACTAAAATTGAAAGGAATTCAAGAATGTTAAAATCACTTAACAGCTGCTGAAATTCGCTCCAGCGAACAATAAAGCCAACCACAGCGGTCGTTACGGCTCCAACAACCAATGTAGTGACAAACAAGTGTACCCAATTACGGCTAGTCACGATTTTTTCCCCCAGAAACTAAATTAAACTGCACTATTTGATTGTACCAATGCGGGTTTGAAAAATCTAGGTGTCGCTTTTTGTGTATAACAATTTGTCTTATTACTCATCCTAAAATTAGGGCTGTCTATGTGAAAGGGGATCAAGAAATGAAAAAATGGATTAAAGTAGTCCTCCCCGCATCCTTTTTATTATTGGCTGCCGGCTGTGCTCCAACCGAGTCAGGCGGGGGACAGGTTGATTATGAAGAAACAAAGAAAATGGTTGTCGACATCCTGAAAACTGATGATGGCAAAAAGGCGATCCAGGAAGTTATGGGTGACGACGGCATGAAGGAAAAGCTAATCATGGACCAGCCGGTCGTAACCGATACAATCGAGAAGACACTAACATCTGATAAAGGCATGGATTTCTGGAAAAAGTCCTTTGAAGATCCCAAATTTGCGGAAAGTGTCGCAAAAAGCATGAAAAAGGAAAACGAACAACTGCTGAAGGACCTTATGAAGGATCCGGAATATAAAGGCATGATGATTGAGGTCATGAAGGATCCTGAATTAGAAAAAGAATTGACCACGGTCCTTAAAAGCAAAGAGTACAGAGAACACTTGCAGAAAGTAATGACCGAAACGTTTGAAAGCCCACTGTTCAAAGCAAAGCTGCAGGCAATGATTATCAAATCTGCTGAAGAAATTCCGACTCAAAAGCCAGAAGGCGGCGGCGGTGGCGGTGGTTCCGGCGGCGGCGGTTCTGGCGGCGGCGGTTCTGGTGAATCTGGCGGCGGTTCTGGAGGACAATAAAACCACAAATAAAAGCCTCTCCAAAAAGGAGAGGCTTTTAATATTACTTCTTCTCAAGCATTTGTACAACTTCTTGTGCGATGTTTGTATAAATAGCGCCAATTTTATCGTCTTCCTGATAAATGGAAGGAGCAAAATCCTCTTCATTCCAGGTTGGCTGTCCAAGAGGAAGCTTGCCCAGCAGCTTAGTGTTCAGCTCGCCCGCCAGCTTTTCACCGCCGCCCTGACCGAAGACATATTCTTTCTCCTCAGTCAGTCTGCTTTCAAAGTAAGACATATTTTCGATGACACCAAGGATTTCATGTTCTGTTCTAAGTGCCATTGCTCCTGCACGTGCTGCAACGAATGCAGCTGTTGGGTGTGGAGTGGTGACGATGATTTCTTTGCAGGAAGGCAGCATTGTATGTACATCCAATGCAACGTCACCTGTTCCTGGAGGCAAATCCAATAGCAGGTAATCAAGCTCGCCCCATTCTACTTCATTGAAGAAACTATTCAGCATTTTGCCAAGCATTGGGCCGCGCCAGATGATTGGTGCATTATCCTCAACAAAGAAGCCCATGGAAATGACTTTTACACCATGTCTTTCAACCGGGATGATTCTTTCCCCTCTTACAACAGGACGCTTTGTGATTCCCATCATGTCAGGAACACTGAAGCCATAAATATCGGCATCCACAAGTCCAACCTTTTTGCCTAATCGTGCGAGAGAGACAGCGAGGTTAACGGAAACGGTAGATTTTCCGACTCCGCCTTTTCCGCTCGCAATGGCGATGAATGTTGTTTTGCTGTTTGGAGAAAGCAGGCCTTCCTCTTCTTCAGGCGCCGCTGTCTGGAATTTAGATAGAACTTCGGCTGGAAGGTCGAAGAAGCGCAATCCTACTGACGCTGCTCCAGCACTTTTCAAAGTGTTTACGATTACGGTTTGCAGCTGCAGCTGTTCCGCTGTACCTGTTTTCGCAATGCCGATTTTAACGCTTACATGGTTCTTCTCTTCTTTTATCTTTATTTCTTCGATTGCATTTAGCTCTTCAAGTGTTTTATGTAAAAATGGATCTTTAAGGTCTTTTAGACTTTCACGCACCTTAGCTTCAGTTAACATAATGACACCTTCCTCTGTAAAATTTATCTACAATGCCAGTATACCATAATGATAAAATTCCCTAGTGTTAAACCTATCACACATTTCTGAAAGATATTTTTACCAATGAAAAAAGAAGGATCCTGGACCCTTCTTACTTTTCCCAAAATTTTTGTTCGTCAGTAAAATACCTGAGCATTCCCTCATAGATGGAGGCAGCCACTTTCTCCTGGTAGTCTTCCTGTCTTAGGTTTGCAGCTTCTCCTGGATTAGATAGGAAGCCGATTTCAACCAGGACTCCCGGTTTGTTCGTATGCTTGAGAAGGTAAATACTGTTTGCCGCCTTCGCATCACGGTCGGTGTTTTCGAGATTCCGGCGCAATTCATCCTGGATAAGTTTGGCGGCTCGTTTGTTTTCTTTATAATTCGTTGAGTAGAAGGTTTGCGCACCTTTCCACTTCGAGGATGGAATTGCATTTAAATGGATCGTCGCGAAAAAGTCTGCTTCAGAATCGTTAATTAAATCCAGCCGCCTTTTTAAATCCTGGACCTTTCGTTTGCTGTATCCCTTAAGGCCCTTGTCGGCAAGATCCATATCTGTTTCTCGCGTCATGATAACCAGGGCTCCCTGCTGCTGAAGATAATCCCGCAGCTTGAGGGAAACATTCAGTGCGATTTCTTTTTCAAAAGGATCTTCATCACCTGCACCGGGATCTACTCCCCCATGACCGGGATCTAGATAGATGACTTTCCCAGTAAGAGGCAGGTTCCAGGATTCCCATGAATCGTTTTCAGTAAAATCATACTGCAATATAAGGAACAGCACGGCAAGTCCGGCTGCAAACAATCCAATCTTAAGGTTCTTCCGCATGTTCTAAACCATCCTCCCGCTAGTCCCTGATAATAAACTATATGGGACAGGTAGACGGTTTAGAACTATGCTCTTAATGGAGTCTTAGCTTATATTTCTTTTCACCCTTCATAAACCCTTCTCTCCACCAGCTGTCGACATATTGTTCGCACAGATAGTAAAGCTCTTCTGATCCCACACCCTCTTCACCCTTTCCCCAAAACAGGAAAAAGTTATATAAGGTGTCAATCAAATGGCGCTCTTCTTTTTCACAGCGGGGTTTCACGGCTGATATGTTTTCCCCGTAATAGCCAAAACGGCTGAATTTCGCGCCAAGCAGATAAGCTTCGATCGCTACATCGTAGCAGGCTTCTTCAATTCCCGAGTTCATTATGAGGTTTGAGGTAAGCCTTGACGAGCTGAAATATTGTTTCACCCTGTTTTGCAGGATGTTGATGGATAGTTCACGGAGCATTGATCGCTCATATTTCACTTGTTTTTGCTTTCTTTTATCTATAAATGTCGTTACGACGTTCAAAGTTAATTCACCCCTTAGGAAATAGTGTTCAACCTGCAGGAGACTGTAATGCAGCCATTACGGACGTTTCCGTTTCCAGTTTTCACAGACGTTTACTGTATAATATAGTGATCCACCCATTAGGATGAAATGCCCATATTTGGTTATTCTCTTACTATTAAAAACCCTACTATTGAAACTGTTCTTTAATTTTCAGAATTGTTAGACTTATTATTACAACTAGAACTCGCTTCAATTTTATCTCTAAGGAGGGAAAGATATGGAGCAAGATGTTCGCGTTATACCTTACAAGGTGATCGAGGAGTCAGAGGAAATCAAAGAGGTGCCCCAAGGAGTCGAGTTGATTCAGGCACCGAAGCTTTGGGACAGAACCAAAGGGAAAGGCGTTAAAGTTGCTGTTCTTGACACAGGCTGCGAATCAACCCACCCTGATTTAAAGGACCGAATCATTGGCGGAAGGAATTTTACAGATGACGACCGCAGCAATCCTGATATCTACACAGATTATAACGGCCATGGAACACATGTTGCCGGTACAATCGCCGCCCAGGAAAATAATGATGGCGTGATTGGTGTTGCGCCCGAGGCTGGGCTATTGATCGTAAAAGTATTGAACAAGGCTGGCTCTGGAAAATACGAGTGGATCATCAAGGGCATTCAATATGCGATTGAACAAGAAGTGGATATCATCTCGATGTCACTCGGCGGACCCGCTGACGTTCCGGAATTACATGAGGCAATCAAAACCGCTGTTGCTAAAAATATTCTCGTCGTTTGCGCTGCCGGCAATGAAGGCGATGGGGATGACTCAACCAACGAGTTTGCCTATCCAGGTGCCTATAATGAAGTCATCAGTGTCGGTGCGGTAAACCTTGAACGAGGTTCTTCCGATTTTACAAACTCACATAATGAAATTGATGTCGTAGCTCCGGGTGAGCGAATTACTTCCACCTATCTAAACGGAAAATATGCAACCTTAAGCGGAACTTCAATGGCCGCACCGCACGTATCCGGTGCACTTGCATTGATTAAATCATACGCAGAAGCCCAGTTTGAACGGGAACTGTCAGAACCCGAATTATACGGTCAATTGATTAAGCGGACCGTACCGCTAGGCAATTCACCTAAGCTCGAAGGCAATGGACTTGTTTACCTTACTGTACCGGAGCATCTAGCAGAAATCTTTGACCAGAGCTTTAAAACCATGGCCATGGATGCTATATGATCCTGCCATCAGTCGAGTTTTATATTGAAAGCATTGAGAATAGAACGTATTATGAGGCTGAACTGGACTCTGGAATCCGGGACAAGTATTACTGCAATGCAGTTTTTACACCTGAAGAACTTAGCTATCTGCTTATCGAAACCCATACGTCCTATTTGAGATATTCGCCACATGAATATGTATATCCATGGGTGGATCTGCAAGAGAACCTTCAGTTAAAGAGCTTATACTCTGGGCGGGATCTGGATCCGGTGAAGGTAATTAAAGAAGATTTGCAGCAGATAGAAGCTCTGCAAGATGCAGGCATGGCTGCCAATTCCAAGGCTACATTCAATACCGAACACGTTGTGCCCCAATCATGGTTCGATGGCAATGAGCCTATGCGAGGTGATCTTCATCATCTGTTCGCCTGTGAGCCAGGCTGCAACAGCATGAGGAGTAACTTCCCCTATCACGATTTCCAAGGTTATGAGCCAGATATTCAAGCCCAGAGAATCCGGACAGGCTGCGGTATGGCAGAGGAAGGGAAATTCGAGCCAGAATACGGAAAAGGAATTGTCGCCAGGGCTGTATTCTATTTTGCATTAAGATACATGAATGAAGTCGATATTACGAATCGTTTCGACTTTCGCTTGCTGCTGCGATGGCATTTTGTGAATCCAGTTACCGTTTACGAAAAGCATCGAAATTTCTCTATAC
Source organism: Mesobacillus jeotgali (assembly GCF_900166585.1). Lineage (NCBI taxonomy): Bacteria > Bacillati > Bacillota > Bacilli > Caryophanales > Bacillaceae > Mesobacillus > Mesobacillus jeotgali. The sequence goes on from NZ_FVZC01000005.1 coordinate 7,299, forward strand.
AGGAACTGCAGGGAAACCGGAACCCTTTTATTGATTTTCCAGAGCAAGCTGAAAAAATGCTTGGACTATAAGTGAAAACCGCCTGCACTCGGGCGGTTTTTGAGTTTTTTATGTGGTTTATCTTCTAACGAGTGCCTTCTTATACTCCTAATACCGACGCGCTTGCTGGATCATTCATGAGTTTATTATCCTAGTTCTCCTCTTTTCTGCTGTCCAATTCTTACCTTCCCGTAACAGATATATAATTTCCTCCCTTAGCAAAACCTAAAAATAAAAAGGAGGATCAAGATGGAGGATCAATGCTTTTATTGCGCAAACTCTTTAGGAGAAACCAGTCATCATGGCATTTTTACCATTGCTGATGAACAGGTAGACAAACCACTCTGTCCAGAGTGCTACCAGGATTGGCTCGAAGGTATAAAAGAATAACGGGAGAAGGCCATAGCAAGATTTATTCAAGTAAACACTCATAGGGAGGAACTTGAATAAATCCTTCAATGCTCGGCTGCCTCATCGCTCCTGACTCGGTCCATTCCGCAAATTTAATTTTCACTGTCTTTTTGGGCCATACCCAGATGGCATTGGCATGGTGCCTCGGTTTCTCGGTAAAGGGATGTTCCTGTACCTGGATTTCTGTCAGCTCTTTTGTAAGCTCCCTCCAGTCACCCTGTGTCATTTTGCCAATTCCGGTATGGCCGACATAATAAAAATTTCCCTCAGCATCATATAAACCAAGCAGGATTGAGTTTATGGTCCGATCTCTCAAAGTAAAACCGCCAATGACAGCAATCGTATCACGATAATTTTTAACCTTAAGCCAGTCGGCCCGTTTCTTCCCTATTGTATATGGGGAATCTAACCTTTTTAAAATGATGCCTTCCATTCCTTTTTCCTTTATCGCATGAAATAAGCCTTGCGTCTCTGTGACTGTAGGAACAACCTGGATATGTGCATTCGGCTTAATGATTTGCTGAAGTATCTCATTCCTGTATTGATAAGGCTTTTGATTAATCCACTCCCCGTCCAGATAGATAACATCAAAAATCATATAGACAATCGGTATAGATTCTGCAGCCATTTCAATCCGCTCTAAAATTCTCAGACCATCCCGCTTCATTACTTGCTGGAACGAAGGCAGACCGTTTTCATCTAAGGCTATTACTTCTCCATCTAAAATTACGGACTGACTGGTACAGTAGTCATTTATCTTTCTGATTTCCGGGTAATGCATCGTTCTCTCATTTTTTTTGCGGTTAAAAAGCTTAACACCGAGATGATCAGCATACGTAAGAATTCTGACTCCATCCCATTTGACCTGCGCCACCCACTCCTCGCCATCCGGAATCGTTTCAGTGCTGACCGGTTCCATTGCAAAAATAGGTTCCAAGTTGATCACCCCAATGAGATAAATAATAGCTAGTATGAGCAAAATAGACGGAAATAATATGTCAGTATCCACCTGGAGGTGAATTTGGTGAATGAGCTATTAGTGGATGGCAAAAGTATTGAAATAGTGAACCCTGATAAAATCCTGTGGGAAGATGAGGGGGTTACAAAAAAGGACTATATAACCTATTTGCTCGAAGTTTCGCCGTATTTGATTCAACATACGATGGAAAGGCTGTTAATGATCTGGATGTATCCGCATGGCATCAATAGCATGAAAATCGAAAAAAGGTCGGTCCCTGAACAGGCGCCCATATGGGTTAGCAGCAAATTTTATAAAAATAAAAAGAGGATATTGCTCAATGACAGGGCTACCCTTATTTGGGCTGCAAACTATGGCGCCCTTGAATTTCACGTGCCATTTGACCGTTATGATAAACCCGGCTATCCTCTCGAAATCGCATTTGACCTTGATCCGCCGGATACGGACAGCTTTCACTTAGTATTGGACGTATCCATCAGACTGAAGCAGCTGCTTGATTCATTAGGTCTTTTATCGGTGCCCAGGACGTCAGGCTCTTCTGGCATGCAAATTTTCGTACCCATCCAGCCGATTTATACTTTCGAAGAAACAAGGAAGATCAATACTTTTATTGCTCATTATTTTGCTGAGCAATTCCCTAAGCAAATTACCCTTGAACGAACCGTTTCAAAAAGGGGAAATAAGCTTTATTTTGATTATTTGCAGCTTTGGAAAGGCCGGACGATGCCTGCAGTGTATTCTGCCAGAGCAAAACCAGGAGCAACAGTCGCCACTCCCCTCACCTGGGACGAGGTAGAAATTGGGATTACGCCAGCCAACTTTACCATATTGAATATGACAAAAAGAATCCAGGAGAAAGGAGACTTGTTCAAAGTCATCACTTCAGCAAAACAAAATCAGTCTCTGGAAGAGATACTAAGGTTTATTAAGAAGAAGGAAATTTAAACTCTTATACCCTGCCCTTTTGCTCCCTAATTGCTTAAAAGCAAGCACTCAGGATTACTTAAGCTGATTTTGGTACCGTTTTATACTATATAGTGAACATCAGCATCAGCAATTTCCTGATACTGGCTATGAGGATTTTTTTTTGGCTGGGCAAACTATTCCTGATTACTGATGAGAGGAATGGTTTCTATGTCAATGGAATGGTTTGACCGAGTAGTCGGAGAGTTGCAGGATCATCTTGAATCCATCTGTGAAAAATATGACCAGGAAGGCCAGATGGCTGTTGAGAGAGGTTCGAAACACCCAAGAATCGAGTTCTTTGTGGATTACGAGGATGGCGAGAGAGATTACTTCTATACCTTGTATTTCGATCCTCACAACGAGGAATTTTATACAGAGACAATAGATGACGAACTTGAGCAGCCGGCAAGAGTCATTCTTTCTGATATTGATGATATCGTCGATGCCGTACACGAAGGGTTTCATGATTACATAAACGATGACGACGAAGATATCGAAGTCGTTTATGAAGCGGATGATGATAACACCATATATGTAGACACCAGCGATGATGATATGGATGATATGGATGACGAAGAACTTTACATGACGGAAATCATCGACGAAGATGACATCCTTGAAGAAATTGATGTGGAATGGGAAACTCCTGAGGTAACTGCATTCTTTATGGAAAATGATGTAGAAGTGACCTATCAGTTTGGATTGGTCCAGGAAACAGGAGACGGTGTCCTTCGCCGCATCAACCGTATTTGGACTGAAGATGACGATCTGATTAAAGACGAAACAAACTTCATCTTTACTAAAGAAGAAGCTCCTACAATTATTGCGATGATCGCAAGCCATATGGATTCCATGCAAGGTTACGAAGATTAGGTGTTAGGCGGGGGCATAGTCGTAATGCCTCCGTTTATTTGTATGAAATCTGATACCTGATATATTTTATTGGGGAAGTTCATTGGCGAAATGGAAATTCTGAACGTTTTTTTCAAGTTCATTATAAAACACCTCATTCCCACCATATAAAAAAGACCCCCAACCAAGGTTGAGAGTCTTTCCGAAGCGTAAAATTAACGCTTTGAGAACTGAGGTGCACGACGAGCGCCTTTAAGACCGTATTTCTTACGTTCTTTCATACGAGCGTCACGAGTAAGAAGTCCTGCACGCTTAAGTGTTGGACGGAATTCTGGGTCAGCTTGAAGTAACGCACGAGCGATACCGTGGCGGATTGCGCCAGCCTGGCCAGTGTATCCACCGCCATTTACGTTAACGTGGATATCGTAGCTTCCTACAGTTTCAGTAGCAACAAGCGGCTGCTTAACTACTTCACGTAGAGCTGCGAATGGGATATAATCTTCAATTTCACGATCGTTGATTGTAATTTTTCCAGTGCCTGGTACTAAACGAACTCGCGCAACGGAGCTCTTACGACGACCGGTACCGATATATTGAACCTGTGCCAAGTTAATTACCTCCTTAATAATTATCCGCGAAGTTCGTAAACTTCAGGTTGTTGTGCTTGATGTGGATGCTCATTGCCAGCATATACATGAAGCTTTTTAAACATTTGGCGTCCAAGAGAGTTCTTTGGAAGCATACCTTTGATTGCAAGTTCAAGCATCTTTTCAGCGTAGTTAGTACGCATTTCAAGAGCTGTTCTTTGCTTCAATCCACCTGGGTGCATTGTGTGGCGGTAGTAGATTTTGTCAGTAAGTTTCTTACCAGTAAGTTCGATCTTTGAAGCGTTGATGATGATTACGTGATCACCAGTGTCAACATGTGGTGTGAAAGTTGGTTTATGTTTACCACGCAGAATAGCTGCAACTTCAGTAGAAAGGCGACCTAGAGTCTTGCCTGCAGCATCAACTACGTACCATTTACGCTCGATATTGTTGGCATTAGCCATAAACGTTGTACGCATGAGTTTCCCTCCTAAATAGTCAAAAAAAAATCAAGTTCATTTGGTATATTTTCAAACACGATAAAGCTCTTCCGGGGCTGATCGTGGGTTTAAAATACATACATATGATATCTTAACCTGTGGTTGAGAGATTGTCAACACCAGGATTAGTTGTCATATCATTTTTTTAAAATTAATTTTCGAATTGAGGATCTTTATTTTCATAAAAGACTTTCCAAAGGTAAAGTCCGTGTCCAGGAGCGGTCTTGCCGGCCCGCGTACGATCCAGGTTCTCGAGCAGCTCTTGCATGCTGCCGGCATCCCTTCTGCCTGTGCCGACTTCCAGCAAGGTCCCGACGAGTATCCTTACCATATTGTACAGGAAGCCATCTCCTGTGAACCGAAATACAAGCAGGCCATTCTCTTCGTAAATATCGATTTCCCGCAATGTTCTCACCCGGTCTTCCACCTCAGTTTTAGCCGAGCAAAAACTAGTGAAATCATGAGTACCCAGCAGCAGTCTGCCCGCTTTCCTCATTGCCCCATAATCTAGTTCATATGGAAATTGGTAGGCATAATTCCGCTGAAATGGATCCCGATGCTTTGCCAGCAGCAAGAAATAACGATACTCCTTGCCAATTGCATCGAATCGGGCATGGAAATCCGGCTGTGCTAACTCCACTGAGCTGACGGCAATATCATCAGGAAGCAGGGAATTGAGCGCAATTTGCCATCTGGATGGCTCAATTTCGAGTTTTGTATCAAAATGGATCACCTGCCCGCGGGCATGTACTCCTGCATCAGTACGGCCCGATGCAATCACCCTGATGCATGTTCCCTTATTCAGCTTCTCCAGGGCCTTTTCCAGCTCTCCCTGGACAGTCCTTTTGCCCGGCTGCACCTGATAGCCGGAAAAGCCGGTACCGTCATATGAAATTGTACATTTAATTCGCGGCATAATGACTACCCTCTTAAAACGATTAATAGAACCGTGACGGCTGCCAGAAAAAGAATCATAGAGGTATCAACCATACCCCATGTCAGCTGGCGATATTTCGTGCGGCCTTCGCCTCCCTGATAGCCTCGTGCCTCCATTGCGACTGCAAGCTCCTCTGCGCGTTTAAACGAGCTGATGAAGAGCGGGATCAACAAAGGTACGATCGCCTTGATCCTTTCCTTGATGGGACCGCTGTTATACTCTACCCCTCGTGCTGTTTGGGCCTTCATGATTTTATCGGTTTCCTGCATGAGCGTTGGGATGAATCTGAGGGAAATAGACATCATCAAGGCAAGCTCGTGTACAGGGAACCTGAATTTCTTCAAGGGATTCAGCAATGTCTCAAGTCCATCGGTAATCTCGATAGGCGTGGTCGTCAGTGTCAAAAGTGACGTCATGAGGATCAGCAGCAGGAAACGCAATGAAATAAATATCCCTTGCCTCAGACCTTCCTCGTAGATTTTCAGCCAGCCTAAATCGAGAATAATTTCCCCTTCTTTTGTCATGAAAATGTGAATTAAAAACGTAAAAAGGACTAGCAGGAAAACTGGTTTAAGCCCGCCATACAAGAATCTGAGAGGAATCCTGGAGAGTCCTACCATAATAAGCGTGTAAGCGGCTAAAATACCATAGGTCAGCACATTGTTCGCGATAAATACGACGATGACGAACAGGAAGACTATGATCAGCTTCGAGCGCGGATCCATCCGGTGAAGGACTGAATCTCCCGGTACATAACGGCCAAAAATCATCTTCTCCATCATTTTGGACCGCCCCCTTTCAGGAACGCCGCGACAATTTCGGCGAGCTCCTCTTCAGAGAGGCTGATCTTGCTGAATTTGGTCTGGAAGGCTTCTTCTATTTTCAGCTGCAAGCCGACTACTTCCGGCACATCAAGCCCAAGCTCCAGCAATGCTTTTGGATCGGAAAATATCTGATCGGGTGTCCCTTTTGTAAAAACCTTGCCCTGGTGCATGACAACAATTTCGTCCGCATATCTGGCTGCGTCCTCCATACTATGGGTGACAAGAACAGTGGATAGGTTTCTTTTTTTATGAAGAGTATAAAATAAGTCCATAATTTCTTTCCGCCCACGCGGGTCCAAACCCGCAGTCGGCTCGTCAAGTACGATGACCTCTGGCTCCATTGCAAGCACACCGGCAATTGCCACGCGCCTCATCTGGCCGCCGGAAAGGTCGAACGGCGACTTTTCAAGAATGTCCTCAGGCATGCCTACGAGTTTGAGAGCCGCCCTTGCACGTTCCTTTGCTTCCTGTTCTGAAACACCGAAATTCATTGGGCCAAACATGATATCCTTTTCAACCGTCTCTTCAAATAATTGATGCTCCGGAAATTGGAAAACGATGCCCACCTTTTCACGGACACCCTTCAAGTTCTTTTCTTTCCGTCCCGCCTTGATTTCTCTGCTGCCGATCAGGACTGAGCCTTTTGTGGGTTTCAACAGTGCATTCAAGTGCTGAAGGACAGTAGACTTTCCCGAACCAGTATGGCCAATGACAGCAAGGTAGGTTCCTGAAGGGATATTAATTGAAACATCAGAAATCGCAAGACGTTCGAACGGGGAATCGGCCTGGTAACGATATTCTACATTTTTGAGTAAGATGTCCATAATTCCGTCACCAGCTCTTCTTCTGTCAAATATGTTTTGGTAAGTCCAATTCCTTTTTGACGGATGATCTTGCTCATTTTTACCGGGAAAGGAATATCCAGACCCAGCTTAACCAGCTCCTCATCCATCTCAAAAATCTCTTCGGGAGTTCCTTCACGGTATAGCTCTCCCTTATTCATGACAATGATTCTGTCGGCTTTCGCAGCCTCCTCGAGGTCATGAGTAATCGATATTACCGTAATCTTCTCGCGTTCTTTCAATTCTCGTACTGTTTCTATTACTTCAGCGCGTCCGCGTGGGTCAAGCATGGATGTCGCTTCATCCAAAATGATGATGGATGGTTGTAAAGCCAGCACACCCGCAATGGCGACACGCTGTTTCTGTCCGCCTGATAGATGGTGCGGCTCTTGATTCAGAAAGGTTCCCATTTTGACTTTATCAAGTGAAGTCTGTACACGCTCTACCATCGTTTCCCGAGGCACTCCGTGATTTTCCAGACCAAAAGCCACATCATCCCTTACAGTCGTTCCCACGAACTGGTTATCAGGATTTTGAAAAACCATTCCTACATTTTTTCTGATTTCCCACACTGTATCTTCAGACAATTGAGTTCCGCATACATTAATTATACCTTCCTGTGGAAACTGAAGCCCATTCAATAATTTTGCCAGCGTCGATTTGCCCGAACCATTATGACCGACAATCGCCAGCCATTCTCCTTCTATAATATCAAAGCTGATATTTTTCAAAGCAGGCGTCTGCTGTCCTTCATAGCTGAAAGTAACGCCTTCTATACTTACAAGTGGTTTGCTCATCTCCGCCCTCCTCTCGACTCTTCTTTACTGTCTCTTCTCTCTTTAATTAGTAATCATTATAAAAAGCTTTGAATATAAAAAAAGCCTGCACCTCTCCCCGCGCGGAAGCGATCCGCAGAGTGCAGGTCCTTAAAGGACTGGGGAGAAGTGCATGAGCTAGACGAGACAGGCAGAACAGCTCCAGTACGCAATTGATCCAAGATCAATCCGCCGCCGATCCAAAGTGCTTGAAGTTCCCTGGAATAACCGGCCGATGTGGCCAGTGAACTCTTCTTTCCCAGTGGCCTGCGCATCATAACGCTCGTTTTTGGCTTGTGCTGCTTTTTTTAAGTTTTCACCAGGGAGATCCCTGTATAGTAAAAAAAGGGGATGAAACAAGTTTGTATAAACTGTCCATCGCCCTTGTTTGAGTGTTTAATGGTATTAAACTAACTCGATAATGACCATTGGCGCACCGTCACCGCGGCGTGGTCCAAGTTTCATAATACGAGTGTATCCACCTTGGCGCTCAGCATAACGTGGAGCGATGTCAGCGAATAGTTTTTGAACTGCATCCTGTTTTGTTTCAGCGTTAGCAACTTCATTGCGAACCCAAGAAGCTGCTTGACGGCGAGCATGAAGGTCTCCGCGCTTTCCAAGAGTAATCATTTTCTCAACAACTGAACGAAGCTCTTTCGCACGTGTTTCAGTAGTTTCAATACGCTCATTGATAATCAAATCAGTTGTTAAGTCACGTAGCATTGCTTTACGCTGGGCACTTGTGCGTCCTAACTTTCTGTATCCCATGAGTGTTTCCCTCCTTTGTTGAAGTCATAAGCTTCAAGTTTAGGTCTGACAGCAAAATGGCTAGTTAATCAATAACTAGTCATCTTTGCGTAGGCCTAAGCCTAGCTCTTCTAGTTTTGCTTTTACTTCTTCTAGTGATTTTCTGCCAAGGTTACGCACTTTCATCATATCTTCTTCTGTCTTGTGAGCAAGCTCCTGGACAGTGTTGATACCAGCACGCTTTAAGCAGTTATATGAACGAACAGAAAGATCAAGTTCTTCAATAGTCATTTCAAGGACTTTTTCTTTTTGGTCTTCTTCTTTCTCTACCATGATCTCAGCATTTTGAGCTTCGTCAGTAAGGCCGACAAAAATATTCAAGTGCTCAGTCAGGATTTTAGAACCTAGTGCAATAGCTTCCTTAGGACCTGTGCTGCCATCTGTCCATACGTCAAATACCAGCTTGTCATAATTCGTCATTTGCCCTACGCGTGTGTTTTCTACTTGATAAGATACTCGTGATACCGGTGTGTAGATAGAGTCGATTGGAATGACACCGATCGGCTGGTCTTCACGCTTGTTTTGGTCAGCAGGATTGTACCCGCGTCCTCTTCTAGCATGCAGGCGCATACGCAATGAACCCTTGCTTGAAAGAGTAGCGATATGAAGATCCGGATTCAGGATTTCAACATCACTGTCATGCGTGATTGAACCCGCAGTGACTGGACCCTCGCCCTGAATATCGATTTCAAGTGTCTTCTCTTCATCAGAGTAGATTTTCAACGCCAATTTCTTAACGTTCAAAATGATTGATGTTACATCTTCTACGACGCCTTCAATTGTTGAGAACTCATGAAGTACTCCATCGATTTGAATCGATGTGACAGCTGCACCTGGGAGTGAGGATAATAGGATACGACGTAAGGAGTTACCCAAAGTTGTACCATATCCACGCTCAAGCGGTTCTACGACAAACTTGCCGTACTTGGCATCATCGCTGATCTCAACCGTTTCGATTTTTGGTTTTTCTATTTCGATCATCAAATATACCCTCCTTCAAAACGTCGAAACCCCGGCAGGCTTTTACCTTACCGAAATTCCCCCATGTATACGTTCCCGTTTGTGCACAACAACTGGATTAATGATTTCTGTATACCTAGAAAATATTTGTATCATATCCCATTATAGACAGGACTACAAATTCTATACAGAAAAATTAAACACGGCGACGTTTTGGCGGGCGGCAGCCGTTATGTGGAACTGGAGTAACGTCTTTGATCGCTGTTACTTCAAGACCTGCTGCTTGAAGAGCACGGATTGCTGCTTCACGGCCAGCACCTGGTCCTTTAACAGTAACCTCAAGAGTTTTCAAACCATGTTCCATAGAAGTCTTAGCTGCAGTTTCTGCTGCCATTTGTGCTGCGAATGGAGTGGATTTACGTGAACCCTTGAAACCAAGCGCACCTGCACTAGACCATGATAATGCATTACCATGTACGTCTGTAATTGTTACGATAGTATTGTTGAAAGTTGAACGAATATGCGCAACTCCACTTTCAATATTCTTTTTGACGCGGCGTTTGCGTGTATTAGTTTTACGAGCCATTTAAATGTTACCCTCCTTTACGGATTATTTTTTCTTGTTAGCTACAGTCTTACGAGGACCTTTACGAGTACGTGCGTTGTTCTTCGTGTTTTGTCCGCGAACAGGCAATCCACGACGATGACGCAAGCCACGGAATGAACCGATCTCCATTAGACGCTTGATATTTAAAGAAATCTCACGGCGAAGGTCACCTTCAACCTTTAACTTGTCGATGATATCACGGATTTTGTTAAGTTCCTCTTCAGTAAGATCGCGAACGCGAGTGTCTTCAGAAACACCAGCCTCAGCAAGAACCTTCTCAGCAGTTGATCTGCCAATTCCGTAAATATATGTTAAAGCAATAACTACACGCTTTTCACGTGGAATGTCTACACCAGCAATACGTGCCATCTAGATGCGCACCTCCTTTATTATTAACCTTGTTTTTGTTTATGTTTAGGGTTTTCACAGATCACCATTACTTTGCCTTTTCTGCGGATGACTTTACACTTTTCACAGATTGGCTTAACAGATGGTCTCACTTTCATTACTCTAACCTCCTTGATAGTACGGAGTCACGGTTTATTTAAAGCGGTAAGTAATTCTTCCGCGAGTCAAATCATATGGAGAAAGCTCAACTGTTACTTTATCTCCAGGCAGGATCCGAATGAAGTGCATTCTGATTTTGCCGGAAACATGAGCCAACACTGTATGACCATTCTCTAATTCTACCTTAAACATTGCATTCGGCAAAGTTTCTATTACTGTGCCTTCAATTTCAATTACATCATCTTTCGCCATGTACTGGTCTCCCTTCTTTATTCAAAGTCGTATTAAATCATGCCCGCAGCTGCGGAATGTAACTTTCTATTTGTGATACGGCATGCAATCGAGAATATTGTTCAGAAATATTCAACCTTATGATTATAACATAAAGCTGTCTCCCCGTCCGCATTGAAAAATCATTTTTGCCTATTTAAAGACTAAAAAACAGAATCAGACGGCTGAACACCGTGATCAGGCTTTTGTCAAAATCTCAAAACCAGTTTCAGTGATCGCAATGGTATGCTCAAAATGGGCACACATCTTACCGTCAACCGTTACAACAGTCCAATTATCGGCTAACGTATTAACATAGCGGCTTCCTGCATTCACCATCGGTTCTATGCACAGAACCATCCCAGGCTTCAGCCTCGGTCCTCTGTTAGGAGGGCCGTAATGAGGAATTTGCGGGTCTTCATGCAATTCTTGCCCAATTCCATGGCCGACATACTCACGAACAATAGAAAAGCCTTCTGATTCCACATACGTTTGAATTGCATGGGAGATGTTCGAAAGACGTTCTCCTGGCTTAGCTTCCTTCAGGCCGATGAACAATGACTCTTCCGTCACATCCAACAGGCGCTGTGCTCCCTCATCAATCTTGCCTACCGGGTAAGTCCAAGCAGAGTCCCCGTGGTATCCGTTGTACTTTGCACCGATATCAATACTGATGATGTCACCTTCATTAAGAACCCGACCGCCAGGTATCCCGTGAACTAGTTCTTCATTAACGGATGCACAGATGCTGCCGCGAAAACCATTATAACCTTTAAAAGAAGGAGTTGCACCTTGTTTGCGGATAAAATCCTCAGCAATTGCATCCAGCTCTTTAGTTGTAATGCCGGGAGCAATATGATTCTTCAGCTCCTGGTGTGTCAGCGCTACAATGCGACCTGCATCCCGCATAATTTCTATTTCACGAGGGGTTTTGCAAATGATCATTAATATAAGCCCCCAAGCAACTCTTCGATATCAGCAAACACAACATTAATGTCCTGCTGACCGTTGATATTGCGTAAGTAACCTTTATCTTCATAGAAGTTTAACAGAGGCTTTGTTTGCTGGATATTAACATCCAGTCGGTTTTGAACTGTTTCTGAATTGTCATCAGCGCGCTGATAAAGCTCGCCGCCACAGCGGTCACAAACGCCTTCCTTTGCAGGAGGGTTGAACACTAGGTGGTAAGTAGCTCCACAGTTTTTACAAATTCTGCGACCTGTCAAACGCTCCATAAGGATACTCTGATCCACATCAATGTTAATGACATAATCGATTTTTTTTCCAAGATCAGCAAGCATGGTGTCCAGAGCTTCAGCCTGGGCAACTGTACGCGGAAATCCATCAAGAAGGAATCCATTCTCACAGTCTTCTTTGCTTAAGCGTTCACGGACGATCCCGATCGTTACTTCATCAGGAACCAGCTCTCCCTTGTCCATAAATGATTTTGCCTGTAATCCAAGTTCCGTTCCTTCTTTGATAGCTGCACGGAACATATCTCCAGTTGAGATATGAGGGATGTTGTATTTACCAACAATTTTATCGGCTTGCGTGCCCTTACCGGCACCCGGAAGCCCCATCAGAACCAAATTCACAAGATTTCCCCCCTCAGTCTCTATTTAAAGATTCAGGGAACACATGTCCCCTAAATCTTATTTTATAAAGCCTTTATAATGGCGTTTTACAAGCTGAGCTTCAAGCTGCTTCATCGTTTCAAGCGCAACGCCCACCACGATCAGCAAGCTTGTTCCGCCAATCTGTACGGATTGAGGCAGACCAGCGAATTTAATGAAAAACACTGGCAGCACAGAGATTACTGAAAGGAAGATAGCACCGACTAAAGTCAGGCGATAAAGCACCCTTGTCAAGTATTCCTGTGTATTTTTGCCCGGACGGATGCCTGGGACATATCCACCCTGCTTCTTCAGGTTCTCGGCAACTTGTTCTGGGTTCACCTGGATGAACGCATAGAAATATGTGAACGCGACGATTAAGGCCACATATACGACCATACCGATCGGCTGTGTGTAATCAAACGTCTTCTGAATCCAGAGTGTCACATCATTCGTGCCGAAGAACTGAGCGATTGTCGGAGGTGTAACGACAAACGAAATCGCGAAGATAACCGGGATGACACCAGCTGCGTTCACTTTCAAAGGAAGGTGAGTGTTCTGGCCGCCAACCGCGTTGTTTCCAGCGCTCATGCGTTTAGCATACTGAATAGGTATTTTACGTGTTGCCTGTTGGATGAAAATAACACCAACGATGATTGCGATAATAGCCACCAGGATCAACAATACAGTCACAATACGAAGGAACAGAGCGTCCCCAGCGTCTGAGAACTGCTGTGCATAAATCTGGTTGACCATTGTCGGAATTCCGGCAACGATACCTGCAAAGATTATGATTGAAATACCATTTCCTACGCCTTTCGCTGTGATCTGTTCGCCCAGCCACATAAGGAATGCAGTTCCGGCTGTCAGGACAACAGCAATCAGCAGATAAGTCGTGATACCGGCATTCTGGATTAATAATCCACCTGCCATATTGTTAAAGCCATAAGACATACCGAGTGCCTGGACAAAACCAAGAACGATCGTGAAATAGCGGGTAAACTGAGCTAATTTACGGCGTCCGACTTCTCCTTGTTTAGACCATTCAGTAAACTTTGGCACAACATCCATCTGCAAGAGCTGGATGATGATTGAAGCAGTGATGTACGGCATGATTCCCATCGCGAAGATTGAGAAGTTCTGAAGTGCACCGCCGCCAAAAGTATTCAGCACTCCGAAGACACTCATGTCATCTTGTGCTTTCAAAATATCTGCATTTACGTTTGGTACAGGAATAAATGTACCAAGACGAAATACAATCAACATTAAAAGGGTGAAGAGAATTTTATTTCTAATTTCACCCACGCGCATAAAATTGGAGATTGTCTGGAACATTAAATCACCTCAGTTTGACCGCCGGCAGCTTTGATCGCTTCCTCGGCTGCAGAGGAGAACTTATGAGCTTTAACAGTTAAATTCTTATCAAGGCTTCCCTTAGCAAGGATCTTAACACCTGCTAGTTCCTTCCTGACAAGACCTGTTTCGATTAAAAGTTCTGGAGTCACTTCTGTTCCGTTTTCGAACACGTTTAGAGCATCAAGGTTAACGACTGCATATTCTTTACGGTTGATGTTTGTGAAACCGCGTTTAGGCAAGCGTCGGAATAAAGGAGTTTGACCACCTTCGAATCCAAGGCGTACACCGCCGCCAGAACGAGCGTTTTGACCTTTATGACCTTTACCAGCAGTTTTACCTTGACCAGAACCGATACCACGTCCAAGACGTTTGCGTTCTTTACGGGAACCTTCTGCAGGCTTTAATTCATGAAGTTTCATGTTGGCACCTCCTTATTTTAAAAAGGTTAAATTATTTTTCGGTTACTGTTACAAGGTGAGAAACTTTGTTGATCATGCCGCGGATTGCTGCATTATCTTGTTGCTCAACTGTTTGGTTCATTTTACGTAAGCCGAGAGCTTTAACTGTTTCGCGCTGATCTTGCGGACGGCCGATCAGGCTGCGAGTGAGGGTAATTTCTAATTTGTTAGCCATTTGATTTCCCTCCTTATCCTAACAGTTCTTCCACAGATTTACCGCGTAGTTTTGCTACGTCCTCTGCACGCTTTAATTGAGATAGTCCGTCAAGTGTTGCACGAACCATGTTAATTGGAGTGTTTGTTCCTAGAGATTTAGACAGGATATCAGCAACACCTGCTAATTCTAGTACCGCACGAACTGGTCCACCAGCGATAACTCCAGTACCTTCAGAAGCAGGCTTCAGAAGGATTTCACCAGCACCAAAGTGTCCGATAACCTGGTGAGGAATTGTAGTACCAACCATAGGTACTTGGATTAGGTTCTTCTTCGCATCTTCGATAGCTTTGCGAATCGCTTCAGGTACTTCTTGTGCTTTACCAGTACCCATGCCGACATTACCGTTTTTATCTCCTACTACTACTAGAGCAGAAAAACGGAAACGACGTCCACCTTTAACAACTTTAGCAACACGGTTAATCGTAACTACGCGTTCTTCAAGTTCAAGTTTGTTTGGATCAATACGACGCATCTTTGTATGTCCCTCCTTTTTCTATTAAAATTCTAAGCCGTTTTCGCGGGCAGCATCAGCAAGTGCCTGGATGCGGCCATGATAAAGGTATCCGCCACGGTCAAATACTACTGACTTATAACCTTTTTCCACAGCACGCTTAGCGATCAATTCACCGATTTGCTTTGCTGCTTCCAGGTTATTGCCTTCAACATTCACTTCTTTATCTAAAGTAGAAGCACTCACTAGAGTTACTCCCTTTACATCGTCGATTAGTTGAGCATAAATGTGCTTGTTAGAACGGAACACATTTAGACGAGGACGAGCTTCAGTTCCGCTAAGTTTCGCACGGACACGAGCGTGTCTCTTACGGCGAGTAGCGTTTTTATCAGCCTTCGTAATCATTTACGTCACTCCTTTCGTTAACCTATGCGGCATTACTTACCTGTTTTACCTTCTTTACGGCGTACATATTCGCCTTCATAACGAATACCTTTGCCTTTGTAAGGCTCTGGCGGACGTACGTCACGGATGTTAGCAGCCAATGCGCCAACACGCTCTTTGTCAGTTCCCTTAATAACGATCTTTGTGTTAGAAGGAACTTCGATTTCAAGGCCTTTTTCTGCCTCGATTTCAACAGGATGAGAGTATCCTACGTTAAGTACTAGCTTGTTACCTTGCTTACTTGCACGGTAACCGACACCTACTAGCTCAAGACCTCTTTCGAAACCTTTAGATACACCCTCAACCATGTTAGCAAGAACCGCGCGAGTCGTACCGTGCAATGCGCGATGTTCCTTGTTTTCAGTTGGACGGGAAATGTTGATTACGTTCTCTTCGACCTTGATTTCGATGTCAGAGTGAAAAGTACGAGACAATTCACCTTTTGGTCCTTTAACTGTTACCTGATTGTTATCAAGAGTAACAGTAACACCAGCTGGAATTTCAATTGGTTTTTTACCTACGCGTGACATTTGTTGCACCTCCATTCATTCAGAAAATCTATTACCAAACGTATGCTAGAACTTCTCCGCCCACTTGCTTAGCGCGAGCTTCTTTGTCAGTTAAAACGCCGTTTGAAGTTGAAACTAGTGCGATACCTAAACCGTTAAGTACCTTAGGTACTTCGTTAGATTTTGCATAAACGCGAAGTCCTGGCTTACTGATTCTCTTAAGACCAGTGATAACACGCTCGTTGTTTGCACCATACTTCAAGAAGATACGGATAATACCTTGCTTGTTGTCTTCGATATATTCAACGTCACGTACGAAACCTTCACGCTTAAGGATCTCAGCGATTTCTTTTTTCATGTTAGAAGCAGGTACTTCTAGTTTTTCGTGACGAACCATATTCGCATTGCGAATACGAGTTAGCAAATCTGCAATCGGATCTGTCATGACCATTTAATTTACCTCCTTCCAGAGCTTTCAGTTTTACCAGCTAGCTTTTTTCACACCAGGAATTTGTCCTTTGTATGCTAATTCACGGAAACAAATACGGCAAAGCTTAAATTTGCGGTATACAGAGTGCGGACGGCCGCAGCGCTCACAGCGAGTGTACTCTTGTACTTTATATTTAGGCGTGCGTTTTTGTTTCGCAATCATTGATTTCTTAGCCACGTTTTCGCCTCCCTCTTATTAGAGATTACTTTTGAAATGGCATTCCGAATTGTGTTAATAGTTCACGAGCTTCTTCATCAGTGTTAGCAGTCGTTACAATAACAATGTCCATGCCACGTACTTTGTTTACTTTATCGTAATCAATTTCAGGGAAGATTAACTGTTCTTTAACACCAAGTGTGTAGTTACCGCGTCCGTCGAAAGACTTCTTGGAGATACCGCGGAAGTCACGTACACGTGGTAAAGATACTGAAATTAACTTGTCGATGAATTCGTACATGCGCTCACCGCGAAGTGTTACTTTCGCACCGATTGGCATACCTTCACGAAGGCGGAAGCCAGCGATTGATTTCTTAGCACGGGTAACGACTGGCTTTTGGCCAGTGATTGTTGCTAATTCCTCAACTGCAACATCAAGAGCTTTAGCGTTGGCAACAGCGTCACCTACACCCATGTTGATTACGATCTTTTCAAGTTTAGGAACTTCCATAATTGACTTATAGTTAAACTTGCTCATAAGAGCAGGAGTAATTTCATTGTTGAACTTTTCTTTTAGGCGGTTCATCGATTGTACCTCCCTTCTTCAATAGACTATTTATCTAGAACTTCACCGGATTTTTTAGCAACGCGTACCTTCTTGCCGTTTTCGACAGTGTAACCAACTCGGGTTGGTGTGCCAGACTTCGGGTCTAAAGGCATTACGTTTGATACATGGATAGGTGCTTCCTGGTTCAAGATTCCACCTTGTGGATTTACTTGAGAAGGCTTAGCGTGTTTTTTCACGATATTGATTCCTTCTACAAGAACACGGCTTTGCTTTGGATAAGCTTCAAGGATGATCCCTGTTTTGCCTTTGTCCTTACCAGAGATGACCATAACTTTGTCACCTTTTTTTACATGCATCTGTGTGCACCTCCTTAAAGGCATTTGAAATAGATTATAGTACTTCTGGAGCTAATGAAACGATCTTCATGAAGTTATTGTCACGAAGTTCACGTGCAACTGGTCCGAAGATACGAGTACCACGAGGACTCTTATCGTCACGGATGATTACACAAGCATTCTCGTCAAACTTAATATAAGTACCGTCAGTACGGCGCATACCAGTTTTTGTACGAACGATAACTGCTCTGACAACGTCACCTTTTTTAACAACGCCACCTGGTGTTGCCTGTTTCACTGTGCAAACGATAATGTCACCAATATTAGCAGTCTTACGGCCAGAACCGCCTAGAACTTTAATAGTAAGTACTTCACGAGCACCTGAATTGTCAGCAACTTTTAAACGTGTTTCCTGTTGGATCATGCGAGTAACCTCCCTTCGGAATAAACCTTAATCCGAACAATTAGATAATAACAGCTTTTTCCACCACTTCTACAAGGCGGAAACGTTTTGTGGCAGATAGCGGACGAGTTTCCATGATACGAACTACGTCGCCGATTTTTGCCTCGTTTTGCTCATCATGAGCTTTGAATTTCTTAGAGTATTTTACACGCTTGCCGTATAAAGGATGCTTTTTGTATGTCTCAACAAGAACAGTAACAGTTTTGTCCATCTTGTCAGATACTACGCGTCCAGTATAAACTTTGCGTTGGTTGCGTTCACTCATTGTGAGAACCTCCTCTCAATTATCTGTTAACGCCGATCTCTCGTTCACGAATTACAGTCTTCATGCGAGCAATCGCTTTGCGTACTTCACGAATGCGAGCTGTGTTTTCAAGTTGTCCAGTCGCTAATTGAAAGCGCAGGTTGAATAGCTCTTCTTTTAATGATTTAACTTTTTGTTCAATTTCAGCAGTGGTAAGGTCACGAATTTCATTAGCTTTCATTAGATTCACCACCAATTTCTTCTCGTTTAACAAACTTGCACTTTACAGGAAGCTTGTGTGCTGCAAGGCGTAATGCTTCGCGTGCGATTTCTTCAGAAACGCCAGCTACTTCGAACATTACTTTGCCTGGTTTTACAACTGCTACCCAACCTTCAGGAGCACCTTTACCAGAACCCATTCGGACTTCTAGAGGCTTTGCAGTATATGGCTTATGAGGGAAAATCTTGATCCAGACTTTACCGCCACGTTTCATGTAACGAGTCATTGCAATACGGGCAGATTCGATTTGACGGTTTGTGATCCAAGAAGCTTCAAGAGCTTGCAAACCGAATTCACCGAAGTTTACTTCAGTACCGCCTTTAGCTTGACCGCGCATCTTGCCACGGTGTTGACGGCGATATTTAACGCGTTTAGGCAATAACATATTATTTGCCTCCTTCCTCAGTTTTCTTCTTCGTAGGAAGGACCTCTCCACGATAAATCCATACTTTAACGCCTAACTTACCGTAAGTTGTATCTGCTTCAGCAGTAGCATAATCGATATCGGCACGAAGAGTATGAAGTGGAACTGTTCCTTCGCTGTATTGTTCTGAACGAGCGATGTCTGCACCGCCTAGACGGCCGGATACCATTGTCTTGATACCTTTAGCGCCAGCACGCATTGCACGTTGGATAACTTGCTTCTGTGCGCGACGGAAAGATACACGGTTTTCCAATTGGCGTGCGATATTTTCAGCAACCAATTTCGCATCGATATCAGCTTTCTTGATTTCAAGAATGTTTATATGAACACGTTTGCCTGTAAGTTCGTTTAGCGCTTTACGAAGTGCTTCAACTTCTGTTCCACCCTTACCGATAACCATTCCTGGCTTCGCAGTGTGAACAGTTACATTCAAGCGGTTTGCAGCACGTTCGATTTCTACTTTAGAAAGAGAAGCATCGCGTAAACGCTTAGTGATGTACTCACGAACCTTAAGGTCTTCGTGTAAAAGATCAGCGTAGTCTTTGCCTGCGTACCATTTTGATTCCCAATCACGGATGATTCCGACACGCAAACCGACTGGATTTACTTTTTGACCCACTGATTATCCCTCCTTCTTTTCTGATAAAACGATTGTAATGTGGCTAGTACGTTTGTTAATTGCACTTGCACGGCCCATAGCACGTGGACGGAAACGTTTCAACGTTGGTCCTTCGTTAGCGTAAGCTTCGGATACGACAAGGTTATTAACATCCATCTCATAGTTGTGCTCTGCGTTTGCTAATGCAGACTTTAACACTTTTTCTACGATTGGAGAAGCTGCTTTTGGGGTAAGGTTTAAAATAGCAACTGCTTCACCAACTTGCTTTCCTCGAATTAAATCTAGAACTAAGCGAGCTTTACGAGGAGCAATACGAACTGTTCTTGCAACAGCTTTAGCTTGCATTTGGATGCCCTCCTCTCATTAACGTCTTGTTTTCTTATCGTCATTACCATGTCCTTTGTAAGTACGAGTTGGAGCGAATTCTCCAAGCTTGTGGCCTACCATGTCTTCAGTGACATAAACAGGTACATGTTTGCGACCATCGTAGACAGCAATCGTGTGTCCGATGAATTGTGGGAAGATCGTTGAACGGCGAGACCAAGTCTTAACAACTTTCTTCGCTTCAGTTTCATTTAACTTTTCGATCTTTGTGATTAAGTGCTCATCAACAAAAGGTCCTTTTTTTAAGCTGCGACCCATGATTGAACCTCCCTTCGTGATTGCCCTACGGTTCCCGTGAACCGTAGATCAATCCCGTTATTTTTTACGACGACGTACAATAAACTTGTCGGATTTATTCTTCTTCTTACGAGTCTTAGCACCAAGAGTTGGTTTGCCCCATGGTGACATTGGAGACTTACGTCCGATTGGTGAACGTCCTTCACCACCACCGTGTGGGTGATCGTTAGGGTTCATTACAGATCCACGAACTGTTGGGCGCTTGCCTAACCAGCGTGAACGACCTGCTTTACCGATGTTGATCAATTCGTGCTGTTCGTTGCCGACTTGACCTACAGTTGCACGGCACTCAGAAAGGATCATACGTACTTCGCCTGAGTTCAAACGAATCAATACATACTTGCCTTCTTTACCAAGAACCTGTGCAGAAGTTCCAGCAGAACGAACTAATTGTCCGCCTTTGCCAGGCTTCAATTCGATGTTGTGTACAACTGTACCAACTGGGATGTTAGCTAGTGGAAGAGCGTTACCTACTTTAATGTCAGCTGTTGGGCCAGACATAACTTCCATACCTACTACTAGGTTTTTAGGAGCTAGGATGTATCTCTTTTCACCATCTACATAATTAATTAACGCAATGTTTGCTGAACGGTTTGGATCATACTCAATTGTGGCAACGCGTCCAGGAATGCCATCTTTTGTACGTTTAAAATCGATGATTCTGTACTGACGCTTATGGCCGCCACCTTGATGACGAACAGTTAACTTACCCTGGTTGTTACGACCGCCTTTTCTGTGCAACGGAGCAAGCAAGGATTTTTCCGGCTTGTCAGTTGTAATTTCAGCAAAATCAGATGCTGTCATATTACGACGACCGTTGGAGGTAGGTTTGTACTTTTTAATCGCCATTTCGTTTCCCTCCTCTTCTTATTGGATTATTATACTTCGAAGAATTCGATTTCTTTGCTGTCTTGAGTAAGTTTAACGATAGCTTTACGACGCTTGTTTGTGTAACCGCCGAACTTGCCCATACGCTTGAACTTACCTTTGTAGTTCATGATGTTAACTTTTTCAACGTTAACGCCGAAAATAGTTTCAATCGCATCTTTAACTTGTGTCTTGTTCGCTCTTGTATCAACTTCGAAAGTGTATTTCTTCTCAGTCATTAGATCTGAAGAACGTTCTGTAATAACGGGGCGCTTAATGATATCACGTGCATCCATTATGCAAGCACCTCCTCTACTTTTTCAACAGCTGCTTTTGTCATGATCAGCTTATCATGATTTAAAACATCTAGTACGTTGATTCCTTCAGCAGTAACTACAGTTACTCCAGGAATGTTGCGTGCAGATAGAGCGACGTTTTCTTCAAGACCTGCAGTTACGATCAATGCTTTCGTGTTAACAGAAAGACCGCTTAGTACACTCTTGAATTCCTTTGTCTTTGGAGCTTCGAAAGCTAGGCTCTCAAGAACAAGGATGTTCTCAGCTTGCACTTTTGATGATAATGCAGATTTGATTGCCAAACGACGAACTTTCTTAGGCAATTTATAGCTGTAGCTGCGTGGAACTGGTCCGAATACAGTACCGCCTCCGCGCCATTGTGGAGATCTGATTGATCCCTGACGAGCACGGCCAGTACCTTTTTGACGCCATGGTTTGCGTCCACCGCCCGCTACTTCAGAACGAATTTTAGTTTTATGAGTTCCCTGACGTAATGAAGCTCTTTGCATAACTACTGCTTCGAACATTACGTGGTTATTAGGCTCGATACCAAATACTGAATCATTAAGTTCGATTTCTCCAACTTGTGAACCAGCTTGGTTGAATAATGCTACTTTAGGCATTCTTGTTTCCTCCTTTCCTGTGAAAATTACTTCGCTTTTACAGCAGTTTTGATTTTTAGAAGGGCTTTTCTAGCACCAGGAACGTTTCCTTTGATTAGAAGAAGGTTACGCTCTGCATCTATTTTAACGATTTGCAGGTTTTGAACAGTGATCTGCTCTCCACCCATGCGTCCAGGTAGCAATTTACCTTTGAATACGCGGTTTGGAGCAACAGGACCCATTGAACCAGGGCGGCGGTGGTAACGAGAACCGTGAGCCATTGGTCCGCGAGATTGTCCGTGACGCTTGATAGCACCTTGGAAACCTTTACCCTTTGAGATTCCTGTAACATCTACGATATCGCCTTCAGCGAAAATATCAACTTTGACTTCCTGACCAACTTCAAATCCTGCTACATCAACGTCGTTGAATTCCTTAACGAAGCGCTTAGGAGCAGTGTTTGCTTTTGCAACGTGTCCTTTTTCAGGCTTGTTTGAAAGCTTTTCACGCTTGTCTTCAAAACCTAACTGGATAGCTTCGTAGCCATCTGTTTCAGCAGATTTCACTTGAAGAACAACGTTTGGAGAAGCTTCTACAACAGTTACCGGGATAAGGTCGCCGTTTTCAGCAAATACTTGAGTCATACCGATCTTTCTTCCTAAGATTCCTTTGGTCATTTCAGTCACACCTCCTGTGATTTATATTGTTTTATTGATTAAAGTTTGATTTCGATATCTACACCTGATGGCAGGTCTAAACGCATTAGTGAGTCGACCGTTTGCGGAGTCGGATTGATGATGTCAATCAGACGCTTATGCGTACGCATTTCGAACTGCTCACGAGAATCCTTGTACTTATGCACCGCACGAAGAATTGTGTAAATTGACTTTTCTGTAGGTAGTGGGATTGGACCAGACACCGCCGCACCAGAACGTTTCGCAGTTTCAACAATCTTTTCTGCAGACTGATCAAGAATCCTGTGATCATAAGCTTTCAAACGGATACGAATTTTTTGTTTTGCCATTACTTTCCCTCCTTTTCGCCTATTTTAAAATAGACATTCTCCGCGAAAATTTCCCACACACTCGCCATGGCAAAGCGGCCGGGTGTGTCAGCAACCTTCCGCATCATCGCAGTCAAAGACCAACATTGTCTATTATACATAAAACACAACGTCAGCGCAACCTAAATTCCGCAAATTCATTATGTTTAACACACTTTTACTATTATAGCGGGCGTAATGGTATTTTACAAGTGTGGAAAGAGATTTCTTACTATTTGGACGGAGAGAAAATAATTCCTTTTGATAGTGGATGATGTTTTTG
Organism: Mesobacillus jeotgali; assembly: GCF_900166585.1. NCBI lineage: Bacteria > Bacillati > Bacillota > Bacilli > Caryophanales > Bacillaceae > Mesobacillus > Mesobacillus jeotgali. The sequence goes on from NZ_FVZC01000005.1 coordinate 30,600, forward strand.
GAGAAAAAACATGCAGCTTTTATAATTCGATATATTATAGAAGGAACTGATTCGGTTATTACATGCAGTTTATAGTTGGGGTTCGTTTGTTACCTGCCTTTAGATTGTTAGAATAGATTCTTTGGCCTTAAGTTAGAACATGGCATTAATCAATTTCAACTCCTTTCTCTTCTTGGGCAGATGATCCCCTTTTATGTTACCGAAAACCCTTCCTCTATTCTTTTTCGGGCACATGCTTCAGTTTTATGTTACCGTAATCCATTCTCCAATTCTTTTTCGGGCACATATTACTCTTTTATGTTACCGAAATTCCTTCTTCGCTTATTTTTCAGGCAGATGTTCCCCTTTTATGTTACCGTAATCCCTCTTCAGATTATTTTTCGGGCAGATGTTCCCCTTATATGTTACCGAAATTCCTTCTTCGCTTATTTTTCGGGCACATGTTCCCCTTTTATGTTACCGTAATCCATTCTCCAATTCTTTTTCGGGCACATATTACTCTTTTATGTTACCGAAATTCCTTCTTCGCTTATTTTTCGGGCACTTGTTTTCAATTTTTATTATAGTTTTCTTGTATCTATAAAGTTTTTTTGCATAAAAAAAAGCAGCTGGATCGTCATCCAGCTGCTTTTTCCGGATCGTCACCCGGATTTATTTTCTTTTAAAATTACTCTTGGATAGTCGCAACTACGCCAGCGCCTACAGTACGGCCGCCTTCACGAATTGAGAACTTAGTTCCTTCTTCGATAGCGATTGGAGCGATTAGTTCAACAGTCATTTCGATGTTGTCGCCAGGCATAACCATTTCTACGCCTTCAGGAAGGTTACAGATACCAGTTACATCAGTTGTACGGAAGTAGAACTGTGGACGGTAATTAGTGAAGAATGGAGTGTGACGTCCACCTTCTTCTTTTGAAAGAACGTAAACTTCAGCTTTGAACTTTGTGTGTGGCTTAACAGAACCTGGCTTAGCAAGTACTTGGCCACGCTGGATTTCTTCACGTGATACACCACGAAGAAGAGCACCGATGTTGTCTCCAGCTTCTGCATAGTCAAGAAGCTTACGGAACATTTCTACACCTGTTACAGTAGTAGATTTTGGTTCTTCAGTCATACCGATGATTTCTACAACGTCACCGACTTTAACTTGTCCACGCTCAACACGGCCAGTAGCAACTGTTCCACGGCCAGTGATTGAGAATACGTCCTCAACAGGCATCATGAAAGGCTTGTCAGTGTCACGTGCTGGAGTTGGGATGTACTCGTCAACAGCAGCCATAAGTTCGTTGATTTTTTCTTCCCACTCAGGCTCTCCTTCAAGAGCTTTAAGAGCAGAACCTTTGATAACTGGGATGTCATCGCCAGGGAAGTCGTATTCAGAAAGAAGGTCACGTACTTCCATTTCTACTAGTTCAAGAAGTTCTTCGTCATCAACCATGTCACACTTGTTCATGAATACAACAAGGTAAGGTACGCCTACCTGACGAGAAAGAAGGATGTGCTCACGAGTTTGTGGCATTGGGCCGTCAGCAGCAGATACTACTAGGATACCGCCGTCCATTTGAGCAGCACCAGTGATCATGTTTTTAACATAGTCAGCGTGTCCTGGGCAGTCAACGTGTGCATAGTGACGAGTTGCAGTTTCGTACTCAACGTGTGCAGTTGAGATTGTGATTCCACGCTCGCGCTCTTCTGGAGCAGCGTCGATTTGGTCGTAACCGCGTGCTTCACCGCCGCCTACTTTAGAAAGAACAGTAGTGATAGCAGCTGTTAGAGTAGTTTTACCATGGTCAACGTGACCAATTGTACCGATGTTAACGTGTGGCTTAGAACGATCGAATTTAGCTTTTCCCATTAGAAAAATCCTCCTTTGATATATGAAAATTAAGTATATTTTAATGTGCTGCGGAATAGACAGCCTATTCCACAGCGTATGCTTACATTAGTAGTTATACTTGATTAAAAGATGAAAATCAATTATTCACCTTTATTTTTTTTGATGATTTCTTCAGAAACAGATTTAGGAACTTCTTCGTAGTGGTCGAAGTGCATTGAGAATACACCGCGTCCTTGTGTGCTTGAACGAAGAGCAGTTGCATAACCGAACATTTCTGATAGTGGAACCATCGCACGAACAACTTGTGCATTACCACGAGCATCCATACCTTCGACGCGTCCGCGACGAGCAGTAATCATACCCATGATATCTCCAAGGTATTCTTCAGGAATTACAACTTCAACCCTCATGACTGGCTCAAGGATGACTGGCTTACACTTGGAAGCCGCATTCTTAAGTGCCATTGAAGCAGCGATCTTAAACGCCATTTCAGAGGAGTCAACATCGTGGTAAGAACCATCGAATAGTCTTGCTTTGATGTCAACAAGTGGATATCCTGCAAGAACTCCGCGATCAAGAGCGTCTTCAAGACCAGCTTGAACCGCTGGGATGTATTCACGTGGAACAACACCACCGACGATACCGTTCTCGAACTCGAAGCCTTTTCCTTCTTCGTTTGGAGAGAACTCGATCCAAACGTGTCCGTATTGACCACGTCCACCGGATTGACGAGCGAATTTACCTTCAACGTTAGCTGATTCGCGGAAAGTTTCACGGTATGCAACCTGAGGTGCACCTACGTTTGCTTCCACTTTAAATTCACGCTTCATACGGTCAACGATGATGTCAAGGTGAAGTTCACCCATTCCTGCGATGATAACTTGTCCAGTTTCCTGGTCAGTGTGCGCGCGGAATGTAGGATCTTCTTCTTGAAGCTTTTGCAATGCAGTTGTCATCTTGTCCTGGTCAGCTTTTGACTTAGGCTCAACTGATAACTGGATTACTGGTTCAGGGAACTGCATGGATTCCAAGATAACAAGGTTCTTATCATCACATAGAGTGTCACCTGTAGTAGTATCTTTAAGACCTACAGCTGCTGCAATATCACCCGCGTAAACCTTAGAGATTTCCTGACGGCTGTTTGCGTGCATCTGAAGGATACGTCCGATACGCTCACGCTTTCCTTTAGTTGAGTTCTGGACATAAGATCCAGACTCAAGAGTACCGGAGTAAACGCGGAAGAACGTTAACTTACCAACATAAGGGTCAGTCATAACTTTGAACGCTAGAGCAGAGAATGGCTCATTGTCGTCCGCATGACGTTCAACTTCTTCATCTGAATCCGGAAGAGTACCTTTGATTGCTGGTACATCTAATGGAGATGGAAGGTAGTCAATAACAGCGTCAAGCATTAGCTGAACACCTTTGTTTTTGAATGCTGAACCACAGATAACTGGGTAGAATTCAACGTTTGTTGTACCTTTACGGATTGCAGCTTTGATCTCTTCGACTGTAAGCTCTTCTCCGCCAAGGTATTTTTCCATTAGCTCTTCATCCAGCTCAGCTACCGCTTCAATTAGCTTTTCACGGTATTCTTCAGCTTGTGCTTTATATTCTTCAGGAATCTCACCTTCAGTAATTTCAGTACCGAGGTCATTTCCGTAGAAGATAGCTTTCATTTCAACAAGGTCGATGATTGCTTCAAACTCATCTTCAGCTCCGATTGGAAGCTGGATTGGATGAGCATTCGCTTGAAGACGATCATGGATAGTTGAAACTGAGTATAGGAAGTCCGCGCCTAGCTTATCCATTTTGTTAACGAATACTACACGTGGAACTCCATAAGTTGTAGCCTGGCGCCAAACTGTTTCAGTTTGCGGCTCAACACCTGACTGTGCGTCAAGTACAGCTACTGCACCATCAAGTACACGAAGGGAACGTTCAACTTCTACAGTGAAGTCTACGTGTCCTGGTGTATCGATGATGTTTACGCGGTGTTCTTTCCATGAAGCTGTTGTTGCAGCAGAAGTGATCGTGATTCCACGCTCTTGTTCCTGCTCCATCCAGTCCATTTGAGAAGCGCCTTCATGAGTTTCGCCGATTTTATGAATACGGCCTGTATAATATAGAACACGCTCAGTTGTTGTTGTTTTACCAGCATCAATGTGAGCCATGATCCCAATATTACGAGTTTTTTCTAAGGAGAACTCTCTTGCCATTTGGTCTTTCTCCTTCCTAGTATGAGTGTTTTTAGATTGAAGGTAAGATTACCAACGATAGTGAGCGAATGCTTTGTTTGCTTCCGCCATTTTGTGTGTATCTTCACGCTTCTTAACAGAAGCACCAGTGTTGTTAGCAGCGTCAAGAATTTCGTTAGCAAGACGCTCTTCCATTGTTTTTTCCCCACGAAGACGTGAGTAGTTCACCAACCAGCGAAGACCAAGAGTTGTACGGCGGTCTGCACGCACCTCAACTGGTACTTGGTAGTTAGCTCCACCTACACGGCGTGCTTTTACTTCTAGAACAGGCATGATGTTCTTAAGAGCTGCATCGAATACTTCGATTGGCTCCTTGCCTGAACGCTCACGAATGATATCAAAAGCTGAATAAAGGATCTTTTGAGATTTACCTCTTTTACCATCGATCATCATTTTGTTGATTAAACGAGTGATAAGCTTTGAGTTGTAAATCGGATCCGGTAATACGTCTCTCTTTGCAACTGGACCTTTACGTGGCATGTAATTTCCTCCTTTCAGAAAGGGTTAATAGTTTGGTTTATTATTTCTTAGCAGCTTTAGGTCTCTTAGTACCGTACTTAGAACGGCCCTGCATACGGTTGTTAACACCAGCAGTATCTAGAGCACCACGAACGATGTGGTAACGAACACCCGGTAAGTCTTTTACACGTCCTCCGCGGATAAGAACAACACTGTGTTCTTGAAGGTTGTGTCCAATACCAGGGATATAAGCTGTTACCTCGATTCCGTTAGTCAAACGTACACGAGCGTATTTACGCAACGCTGAGTTCGGCTTCTTTGGAGTCATAGTACCAACACGAGTACATACACCACGCTTTTGTGGAGATGATACGTTAGTTTGAGCTTTCTTGAAGCTGTTGTAACCTTTGTTTAGCGCCGGAGATTTTGACTTCTCCTCTTTAGAGCTACGTGGCTTGCGCACTAATTGGTTAATTGTAGGCATGATTGTTTTCCTCCCTTCACATTTTGTGTAAGCCCACACATCCAGGTGGTTCATTTTTTTACAAAAAACAAAGTTCTTGCAGTTCACTGCAAAAACAGTTTTTACTTGGTAATCGCTACAGCTGAAGCACCTACAGCAATCCCGCACGTCTTTCCGAGTTTTTTCATCGAATCGACATAGGATATAGCCGTGTTCATTTCCCTGGCTGTCCGCACTAAGTCTGCCGTCACTTTCGCGTCTGCATCCTCTGCAATCACCAGTTCCATAACTTCGCCTGCTTTCAGGGCTCTGACTGTTTGCTTTGATCCTACTATAATGTTATTAGCTTGAGCTACTTTTTCATAAGACATGATATCCTCCAAAGTAACCGGTAAATAGGAGCACCTTTGAAATATTAACATTTCGCTGGGTTTATGTCAACAATATCAAAAACTTTTTTTCTCAAAAATATTACTTTATTCATAGTAAAGCTCTATATTCTTTAAAAACGCGGCACTTCCTACCATGATAGGAAGCACCGCGCAATTCATGCTATTACTCTACAGTGATGGCATCTTCTTCTTCTTCCTTCAGGATTGGCTCAGCTCTTCTGTAGCGCTGCATGCCAGTTCCAGCTGGAACAAGCTTACCGATGATAACATTTTCCTTCAGGCCGAGAAGCTCATCGCGCTTGCCTTTGATCGCAGCGTCTGTAAGCACTCTTGTTGTTTCCTGGAAGGATGCCGCTGACAAGAATGAATCTGTCTCAAGTGATGCTTTCGTGATACCAAGCAGCACTGGTCGTCCTGTAGCAGGAAGTTTGCCTTCAAGTAACGCTTTGCGGTTAGCATCAGTGAACTGATGGATTTCAAGCAGTGTGCCTGGTAATACATCTGTTTCACCTGCGTCGATGACCCTGATTTTACGCATCATCTGACGAACCATTACTTCTACGTGCTTGTCGCCGATTTCAACACCCTGCATACGGTATACTTTTTGAACTTCTTTCAATAAGTATTCCTGCACGGATTGAACGTCTTTGACTCTTAGGAGTTCTTTAGGGTCAATAGAACCTTCTGTAAGCTCCTGGCCGCGAGCAACATGATCATTAACAGCAACCTTAAGGCGCGCTGTATATGGTGCAGTGTATGTGCGGCTTTCAATTTCACCCTGGACAACGATTTCCTGCTGGCGGTCTCTTCCTTCGTTGATGCCGACTACGACACCTTCAAGCTCAGAGATGACAGCCTGCCCTTTAGGATTACGCGCTTCGAACAATTCCTGGATACGCGGAAGACCTTGTGTGATATCGTCTCCTGCAACACCGCCGGTATGGAAAGTACGCATTGTAAGCTGTGTACCTGGCTCTCCGATTGACTGTGCAGCGATGATACCGACTGCTTCTCCCACTTCAACTTCCTGGCCAGTTGCAAGGTTACGGCCATAACATTTCTTACATACGCCGTGGCGTGTATTACATGTGAAGGCAGAACGAATCCAAACGTCTTCGACTCCTGCTGCTGTAACTTCAGCTGCCAAATCTTCTGTGATCAGGCCGTTTTCTGGAACCATAACAGCTTTCGTTTCCGGATGTTTGATCGCTTTTCTTGCATAGCGGCCAATCAAGCGTTCTTCAAGTGTTTCGATGACTTCAGTGCCATCCTTGAGAGCTTTGATATATAGGCCTCTGTCTGTGCCACAGTCGTCTTCTCGAACGATGACATCCTGGGCTACATCAACAAGACGACGTGTCAAGTAACCTGAGTCAGCAGTCTTAAGCGCTGTATCGGCAAGTCCTTTACGAGCACCGTGAGTGGAGATGAAGTATTCCAATACAGTAAGACCTTCACGGAAACTTGACTTGATCGGCAATTCAATGATACGTCCAGCCGGGTTGGCCATCAGACCACGCATACCTGCAAGCTGTGTGAAGTTGGACGCGTTACCACGGGCGCCTGAGTCACTCATCATGAAGATAGGGTTTGAATTATCGAGTGATTTCATCAGCTTGGCCTGGATATTATCCTTCGCCTGGCTCCAGATAGAGATAACACGATCATAACGCTCATCCTCGGTAATCAAACCGCGTCTGAATTGCTTAAGAACATTATCTACCTTAGTTTGTGCTTCTGAAATGATTTCCTGCTTCTCTTTTAGAACCACGATATCAGCCACACCAACCGTAATACCCGCTTTAGTCGAGTAGGTAAAGCCAAGCCCCTTCATACGGTCAAGCATTTTTGATGTTTCAGTGATTTTGAATTTCTTGAACACTTCAGCAATGATGTTTCCAAGGATTTTCTTCTTGAACGGATCCACCAACGGCATTGACTTGATGACTTCCTTAACATCTGCGCCTTTTTCCACAAAATACTTCTCAGGAGTTTTCTCCTCAAGGTTTTGCTTTGAAGGCTCGTTGATATAAGGGAATGAAGCTGGCAGGATTTCGTTGAAAATCAACTTACCAACAGTCGTAATCAAAAGCTGGCCATTTTGCTCTTCAGTGAATGTCTGATTGCCAAGTGATGATGCGGCAACAGCAACACGTGTATGAAGATGTACATAGCCATTCTGGTATGCAACTAACGCTTCATTCGTATCCTTGAAGACCATCCCTTCACCGACAGCACCTTCCCTTTCAAGAGTCAGGTAGTAGTTACCTAGTACCATATCCTGTGAAGGAGTAACAACTGGCTTACCGTCTTTAGGGTTCAGGATGTTCTGTGCTGCAAGCATCAATAGGCGCGCTTCTGCCTGTGCTTCAGCAGAAAGCGGAACGTGGACAGCCATTTGGTCACCATCGAAGTCAGCGTTATAAGCTGTACATACGAGCGGGTGGAGACGGATTGCCCTTCCTTCTACCAATGTCGGTTCAAATGCCTGGATACCCAGTCTGTGAAGAGTCGGGGCACGGTTAAGTAATACCGGATGCTCCTTAATGACATCTTCAAGTACATCCCAGACTTCCGGCTGGACGCGCTCGATTTTGCGTTTGGCAGACTTTATGTTATGGGCTAAGCCCTTTTGTACAAGTTCTTTCATGACGAACGGCTTAAACAGCTCAAGAGCCATTTCTTTTGGCAGTCCGCACTGGTACATTTGCAGGTTAGGTCCAACTACGATAACTGAACGGCCTGAATAGTCAACACGCTTACCGAGAAGGTTTTGACGGAAACGACCTTGTTTACCCTTAAGCATATGAGAAAGGGACTTCAATGGACGGTTACCTGGTCCTGTTACCGGACGACCGCGGCGGCCGTTATCGATCAACGCATCTACAGCTTCCTGCAGCATACGCTTTTCGTTCTGGACAATGATGCTTGGAGCACCAAGGTCAAGAAGACGCTTAAGACGGTTGTTACGGTTGATTACACGGCGATACAGGTCATTCAGGTCGGAAGTAGCGAAACGTCCGCCATCCAGCTGTACCATCGGGCGAAGTTCCGGCGGGATAACAGGGAGAACATCAAGGATCATCCATGATGGCTCATTTCCTGACCCCCGGAATGCTTCTACTACCTCAAGGCGCTTGATGGCACGAGTACGACGCTGACCCTGTGCAGTTCTTAATTCTTCTTTCAGCATATCCGCTTCTTTATCAAGGTCGATATCAGAAAGCAGCTTTTTGATTGCTTCAGCCCCCATGGAAGCCTGGAACTTATTGCCGTATTTTTCACGGTAAGCACGGTATTCTTTCTCAGACAACAATTGCTTCTTTTCAAGAGCAGTGTCACCAGTTTCCGTTACCACGTATGAAGCAAAGTAAATAATTTCTTCAAGCGCACGCGGAGACATGTCAAGAACTAGTCCCATGCGGCTAGGAATTCCTTTAAAATACCAGATGTGAGAAACAGGAGCTGCAAGCTCAATGTGTCCCATTCTTTCACGGCGGACTTTAGCGCGAGTTACTTCAACACCGCATCGGTCACAGACAACGCCTTTGTAGCGGACTCTCTTGTACTTTCCGCAATGACATTCCCAGTCTTTTGTCGGTCCGAAGATACGCTCACAGAATAAGCCGTCTTTTTCCGGCTTTAAAGTACGATAGTTGATTGTTTCCGGCTTTTTAACCTCACCGAAAGACCATGAACGGATCTTGTCTGGTGAAGCGAGGCCAATTTTCATGTACTCAAAATTATTAACATCTAGCAAGGGGCCTACCTCCCTTTTAATCTAGGGTTTTACCCTTATGGCCATCCAAAAAGGAACACACGTGGACAATACTGTTATTCAACTGTTTGTACACGTGTGCCAATTAGATGGACCTATTCTTTCATTCCTACTTTTTCCGAATCCATTTCTTCTGCTTCAGGAGCAATTGTCAACGTTTCAGCATGCTGCATTTCTTCGTCATCATCGAAGTCGCGCATTTCGATTTCTTTTTCATCGCCTGAAAGGATCTTGACATCCATACCAAGACTCTGAAGTTCTTTCATCAATACTTTGAATGACTCAGGAACACCTGGTTCTGGAACGTTTTCACCTTTTACAATTGCTTCATATGTTTTAACACGTCCAACAACATCATCAGACTTGACAGTTAAGATTTCCTGTAATGTGTAAGCAGCACCGTATGCTTCAAGTGCCCAAACCTCCATCTCCCCGAAACGCTGTCCGCCGAACTGGGCTTTACCGCCAAGTGGCTGCTGTGTAACAAGTGAGTATGGTCCAGTAGAACGAGCGTGAAGCTTATCGTCTACCATGTGAGCAAGCTTAATCATGTACATGACACCGACAGATACACGGTTATCGAAAGGCTCACCTGTGCGGCCATCATAAAGGATGGTCTTAGCGTCCCTCGCCATGCCTGCTTCCTCGATCGTCGCCCAGACATCCTCTTCAGTAGCACCATCGAAAACAGGAGACGCAACATGGATTCCCAGGTAGCGTGCAGCCATACCAAGGTGAAGCTCAAGCACCTGACCGATGTTCATACGTGATGGTACCCCTAGTGGGTTAAGCATGATATCGACTGGTGTTCCGTCCGGCAAGAAAGGCATATCCTCTTCCGGAAGGATTTTGGAGATAACCCCTTTGTTACCGTGGCGTCCCGCCATTTTGTCACCTTCAGAAATCTTACGTTTCTGAACGATGTAGGCACGGACAAGCTGATTTACACCTGGAGGAAGCTCGTCGCCATCTTCACGGTTGAACACTTTGACGTCAAGGACAATCCCGCCGCCGCCATGAGGAACACGCAATGAAGTATCGCGGACTTCCCTTGCTTTTTCACCGAAGATCGCATGAAGGAGACGTTCCTCAGCAGTCAATTCAGTAACCCCTTTTGGTGTTACCTTACCAACAAGCAGGTCTCCATCTTTCACTTCAGCACCGACACGGATTATTCCACGCTCATCAAGGTTTCTGAGTGCATCTTCCCCGACGTTTGGAATATCACGTGTGATTTCTTCAGGTCCTAGCTTCGTATCGCGGGACTCTGATTCATACTCTTCTATATGGATCGATGTATAGACATCGTCTTTAACGAGGCGCTCACTCATGATGATAGCATCCTCGTAGTTATAACCATTCCATGTCATGAAGCCGACAAGGACGTTACGGCCAAGTGCAAGTTCTCCTGCTTCCATTGAAGGGCCATCAGCAAGGATTTCGCCCTTGGTTACACGGTCACCAACACTTACGATTGGGCGCTGGTTGTAGCATGTTCCCTGGTTAGAACGGATGAACTTTAGCATACGGTACTTATCAAGGTCTCCCTTGACTTCCTGTCCGTCTACTTCCTTGACCCGGCGCACCCACACTTCACGTGCTTCGACATGCTCAACGATTCCTTCATGCTTACAGATGACTGCAGCACCGGAATCCTTCGCAGATACGTGTTCCATTCCAGTTCCGACTCTTGGTGCTTCAGGCTGCATCAATGGAACAGCCTGACGCTGCATGTTCGCACCCATTAGGGCACGGTTGGAGTCATCGTTTTCAAGGAACGGGATACATGCAGTCGCTGCGGATACAACCTGCTTAGGTGATACGTCCATATAATCGACGCGGTCACGCACGACAACAGTGTTTTCACCGCGGAAACGGGCAATTACTTCATCATCAACAAAGGAACCATCTTCAGCAAGCCGAGCATTCGCCTGTGCTACTACATAGTTGTCTTCTTCATCAGCTGTTAAGTAATCGAAATGGCTTGTCACTTTACCTGTTTCAGGGTCAACGCGGCGGTACGGAGTCTCGATGAATCCGAAGCGGTTAACCTTCGCGAAACTTGATAATGAGTTGATCAAACCGATGTTTGGGCCTTCCGGCGTTTCAATCGGACACATACGTCCGTAGTGAGAATAGTGAACGTCACGCACTTCAAAACCAGCACGCTCACGTGTTAGACCACCAGGTCCCAATGCAGAAAGACGCCTTTTATGTGTCAATTCAGCCAGCGGATTTGTCTGGTCCATGAACTGTGAAAGCTGGGAGCTTCCAAAGAATTCTTTGATGGACGCAATCACAGGGCGGATATTGATTAATTGCTGCGGTGTAATCGTATTAGTGTCCTGGATGGACATTCTTTCACGGACTACACGCTCCATTCTGGACAAACCAATGCGGAACTGGTTCTGCAACAGCTCACCTACAGAACGAAGGCGTCTGTTTCCTAAATGGTCGATATCGTCCGTGTCACCAACACCATGCAGCAAGTTAAAGAAGTAGCTGATAGATGCAATGATATCAGCAGGCGTGATGTTCTTGATTGGTTCAGGGACATACGCATTTCCTAAAACATTAATTTCTTTTTCGCCCTCAACATCGTTCGGAGAGTAGATTTTAATGCTTTGCAGCGTTACATCCTCTTCAACCACGCCGCCATATGGGCTGAAATTCTTGAAGCCAACATTCTTCTCCAGCGCAGGAATGATTTTATCCAGGGTACGGCGGTCTAAAGTGACGCCTTTCTCCGCGATAATTTCCCCTGTTTCAGGATCTACCAATGTTTCTGCAAGCTTTTGCCCGAATAAACGGTTTTTAATATGAAGCTTTTTGTTGATTTTATAACGCCCTACATTTGCAAGGTCATAGCGCTTTGGATCAAAGAATCTTGATACCAGCAGGCTTTTGGCATTGTCAACTGTAGGCGGTTCGCCAGGACGCAGACGCTCGTAAATTTCAAGAAGCGCCTTTTCCGTGCTTTCCGTGTTGTCCTTTTCAAGAGTATTACGGATATATTCGTTATCTCCGATCAGATCAATGATTTCTTGATCAGAACCGAACCCTAATGCACGCAAAAGAACCGTAACAGGGAGCTTCCTCGTACGATCGATCCTTACATATACAACATCCTTGGCATCTGTTTCATATTCCAACCAGGCGCCGCGGTTCGGGATTACGGTAGCAGTGAACCCTTTTTTCCCGTTCTTATCAAGTTTCCCGCTGTAGTATACACTTGGTGAACGAACAAGCTGGGAAACGATAACCCTTTCCGCACCGTTGATTACAAATGTGCCAGTTTCAGTCATAAGCGGGAAATCGCCCATGAAGACATCCTGGTCCTTTACTTCACCAGTTTCCTTATTCACAAGGCGGACCTTTACTCGCAATGGCGCAGAGTAAGTGACGTCTCTTTCTTTTGATTCTTCGACTGGATATTTCGGTTCGCCAAGACTGTAATCGATAAACTCTAACGATAAGTTACCAGTAAAGTCTTCAATCGGTGAAATGTCCTGGAACATCTCACGGAGGCCCTCATCAAGAAACCACTGATAGGAAGAGGTTTGAATTTCAATCAAATTCGGCAATTCCAAAACTTCACTGATGCGAGCATAACTTCTACGTTGGCGGTGTCGTCCATACTGAACTAGTTGACCTGTCAACTGATTCACCCCTCAAATCAAGCGTTATTATTCATCTATCCCTGTCTTGTCCATGAAGTTTCCTCCATTTCAAAAGACAAAAAGAAAAAGGGTTTTCTCTTAAAAACCACATTTCCTGCAACGAACAATTATTTTGTTAGTTTTCCCTTTATGCCCAAAATTATACAACTTTCGTTTAAATTAGCAGACGAAAAGGAAACTAATATATTGGCATTTTATAATATTAACATAGCGGTTTTCTCACGTCAACATTTAACAGATTTGAGAATAAAGTAACCTTTACTTTTTGCCGCCACTTCTACATCGCCAAATAACTCTTCCATTTTTTCCATTGCCGATGGTGCACCCTGCTTCTTTTGGATGACTACCCATAGCTCTCCGCCTTCAGCTAAATGCTGAAAACTTTGTTCGAAAATTTCATGCACTACCTTTTTGCCGGCACGGATCGGCGGATTGGTAAGAATCGCACTGAATTCCTTTTCTTCCACTCCTGTAAGCCGGTCACTTTCATAGATTTTAATATTATCTATTTTATTATTTGCCGCATTCTCCCCAGCAAGCGTAATCGCTCTTTCATTGACATCCACCATATGAACCGTTGCATCCGGATAAGCTTTAGCCAGTGAAAGGCCGATCGGTCCATAGCCACAGCCAACATCAAGGATTAAGCCACTCTCATTTTTCAATTCAAAGGTATCGATCAGTAATCGGGAACCAAAATCAACTTCCTTTTTTGAAAAAACACCACTGTCGGTTTTGAAGCGGAAGCTGTTTCCTCTCAGTTCACTTTCCCATTTCACAGGATTACTTTCCGTGCTTGGTTTACGGGAGTAATAATGTTCAGTCAAAATTTCTCACCTCCACGGGGACTCATTTGAAGAATGCGATCGCGGATTGCATTGCTACTGCGGTATTATAAACTTTTTGAAATCAAAAAGCAAAATATCGAAAAGCGGAAGCGCCTTGGTCAGCCCCGACAAGCGCTGGGAGCCTGACAGTGAAGTCGTCCTTTGACTTCATTGGCAGGACCGAAATCGAAATGTATAGCCGACTGCCCAGAAACGCAGAAACTGGAGACTCCGACAAAGAAGCGCTTTTTGCTTCTGCCGGCGGAGTTGAAGTTTCGGAGTTTCTAGGAAGCGGAACTAGACAAGCGTCTCGAGGGGCTAGGCGCTGGAGCTGGACATTTCTCGAAGTGCATTTTCAGTTATCTCATTTGCCTTCAAATGCTAAAAGCGAAAAAAAAGCCCGCTTTAGCAGCGAGCTTTTTATTGTAAGGTTGATTACTTAACTTCGACGTTAGCTCCAACTTCTTCAAGCTTAGCTTTGATTTCTTCAGCTTCTTCTTTAGAAACGCCTTCTTTAAGAGCTTTAGGAGCATTGTCAACAACTTCTTTAGCTTCTTTAAGACCAAGACCTGTGATTTCACGTACAACTTTGATAACCTTGATCTTCTGGTCGCCAGCAGATGCAAGAACTACGTCAAATTCAGTTTGCTCTTCAGCAACAGCTCCAGCAGCTCCACCCATCATTGCAACTGGTGCAGCAGCAGTTACGCCGAATTCTTCTTCGATTGCTTTTACTAGATCGTTAAGTTCTAAAACAGTCATGCTTTTAACTGCTTCAATGATTTGTTCTTTAGTCATGATTTGTTTCCTCCTAATAGGTTAATTTTTATTGTTAAACGGTAATTATTTTCAGCTTACGCGCCTTGCTCTTCTTTCTGGTCTGCAACAGCTTTTGCAGCAAGAGCAAGATTGCGGATTGGAGCTTGAAGTACGCTGAGTAGCATAGAAAGTAGACCTTCGCGAGACGGCAGGTCTGCAAGTGCCTTGATTTCTTCTACTGTAACGATGTTGCCTTCAACTACGCCCGCCTTAATTTCAAGCGCTTCGTGCTTTTTAGCGAATTCGTTAAGAATCTTAGCTGGTGCAACAACATCTTCAGTACTGAACGCGATCGCGTTAGGACCAGTTAAAGATGTGTTTAAGTCAGCAAGTTCAGCAGCTTCAGCAGCACGGCGTGTCATAGAGTTTTTGTAAACTTTGAATTCTACGCCAGCTTCACGAAGCTCTTTACGAAGTTCAGTTACTTCAGAAACTGTAAGTCCGCGGTAATCAACAACGATTGTTGATTTGCTTTCTTTTAGTTTGCCAGCAATCTCGTCAACGATTTGCTTTTTTGCTTCAATAACTTTGCTCATCCTTACACCTCCTGTAGATTTCTCATTTATACCGATCAAATAAAAACCTCCGCATCTGGACAGACACGGAGGAAGTATACAATAGTAAAAGTGTTGCTCTATCGTATGACCTCGGCAGGTTATTAAGCTATAAGCCCCTGCTGTCTGCGGTACAAATGTTATTTATTTTCACAACAAGAAGAATTATATCTAACCCTTCTTTAATTGTCAAATACTATTATTTTACAGTTGAAGGATCTACTTTAACGCCAGGTCCCATTGTAGTTGAGATCGTAACGTTCTTCATGTAAGTTCCTTTAGCTGCAGCTGGCTTAACCTTCATCATAGTTTCAAAGATTGTGTTGAAGTTTTCAACAAGCTTGCCATCTTCGAAAGAAACTTTTCCGATAGGTACATGGATGTTACCAGACTTGTCAACGCGGTATTCTACTTTACCAGCCTTGATTTCGTTAACTGCTTTAGTTACGTCGAAAGTAACTGTGCCAGTCTTAGGGTTTGGCATCAAGCCTTTAGGTCCCAATACGCGACCAAGCTTACCAACTTCACCCATCATGTCAGGAGTAGCAACGATTACGTCAAAATCAAACCAGCCTTGCTGGATCTTGTTGATGTAATCTGCATCGCCAACATAGTCTGCGCCAGCAGCTTCTGCTTCTTTTAACTTTTCGCCTTTAGCGAATACTAGAACACGTTGAGTTTTACCAGTTCCGTTTGGAAGCACAACTGCTCCACGGATTTGCTGGTCAGCTTTCTTAGGGTCTACGCCCAGACGGAAAGCAGCTTCAACTGTAGCGTCAAATTTAACAGTGCTTGTCTTTTTAGCAAGCTCAATTGCTTCAGCAGCTGTATATGCTTGAGAGCGGTCTACAAGCTTAGCAGCTTCAAGATACTTTTTACCTTTTTTAGCCATTTTTATTTCCTCCTGTATTGTGGTTTTAACGGAATAACCTCCCACTTTGAAAAGCGGAGGCACCTGGTCAGCCCCGACAGGAATCGGAAGACCAGACAGTAAAGCCGTTCTTTGACTTTACCGCCTGGACTGAAGTTTCCCGAGGGGCTAGGTGCCAGAGCTAGACACGATGAAAAGCACAGGCGCCTCTGCGCCATAGCTAGACAACGAAACGCGGTGACACATCAAAAGTGTCAGAGCTTTAAAAGCGAAGGCGCCATATAGGCGCCGTATCAGACAAAAGGTTGCGAGTGAAATCTAATTCAGCTTCGCAACCCATCAATCCTCTGCAGCAGAAATTAGTCTTCGATAGTGATTCCCATGCTGCGTGCAGTACCTTCAACCATGCGCATTGCTGCTTCAACGCTAGCTGCGTTTAGGTCAGGCATTTTCTGTTCAGCAATCTCACGTACTTTCTCACGCTTGACTGTTGCTACTTTATTACGGTTTGGTTCACCAGAACCAGACTGGATTCCAGCTGCTACCTTCAAAAGAACTGCAGCAGGAGGAGTTTTCGTAATAAATGTAAATGAACGGTCTTCAAAAACCGTGATTTCAACAGGAATGATCAATCCAGCTTGATCAGCTGTACGAGCGTTAAATTCCTTACAGAATCCCATGATATTAACACCGGCTTGACCTAGTGCAGGTCCAACTGGTGGTGCCGGATTGGCTTTACCAGCAGGGATTTGCAATTTAACCATTTTAATTACTTTTTTAGCCACGAGACACACCTCCTTAAAGTCCGTGATGTGGTAATAGGGGATTTTCCCCTCCCACTCATAACAAAAGTCTTTATATAAAATAAAGAACTTGACATATATCTGTCAATCGTCCAAGACATACTGACCTATGAAATATTAACACTTTTTAAAGTTGATTTCAAGCTATTTCAAATTATAATTTTTCAATCTGTGAAAATTCAAGCTCAACCGGAGTATCGCGGCCGAACATATTAACAAGAACTTTAAGCTTAGCCTTATCCTTGTCGATCTCTTCGATTGTGCCCGTGAAGTTTGCGAATGGCCCTTCGCTGACTTGTACGGTCTCGCCAAGCTCGAAGTTCACATCCACTCTCTTCTCTTCAACACCCATGCGCTTAAGGATGAAGGTTACTTCTTCCGGCAATAGAGGAGTAGGTTTTGATCCTGCACCTGAAGAGCCGACGAAGCCTGTGACACCCGGAGTGTTGCGGACAACATACCAGGAATCATCTGTCATGACCAACTCTACCAGGACATAACCAGGGAAAGTCTTTCTTTTGACAACTTTCTTTTTACCATTTTTGAAATCTGTTTCTTCTTCTTCAGGAACGATCACTCGGAAAATCTTATCTTGCATGCCCATTGTTTCAACACGCTTCTCAAGATTTGTCTTAACCTTGTTCTCGTAGCCTGAGTAAGTATGAACTACATACCAGTTCTTTTCCATTATCGAGGACTAAATCGTCCGTCCCTCCCCATTTCCAAATGTTCAGCCATTTGTTCTTTCAGCCATGACATTGAATGCGAATTTTTTCAAGCAAATAAAAAACCCGTTATACGGGCTTTTAAACTTGTCCTGCGTTTATATTTTCCATTATACCATGAGTGCGTAGTGGTTATTCAAGAATTAAGCGAATCAATTCAGAAATACCAAGGTCTAGCACTGCGAAGAATATAGCAGCAAAAGCAACTGTAGACAAAACTGTAATTGTGTAACGAGTCAGTTCCTTGCGTCTAGGCCAGCTGACCTTCCTCATTTCACGTCCAACTTCACTGAAAAAATTAGTGATGCGCTGCATTTTGTAACCTCCAACTTATCGGAATTCCATATGATGATCTATCTGAAAGCCTTATTTCGTTTCTTTATGAACTGTATGGGCACCGCAGTTGCTGCAGTACTTTTTCAGCTCCAGCCGTTCCGTCTGCGTTTGCTTGTTGCTCGTGGTGGAATAATTGCGGGAACCGCATTCCTGACAAGCAAGAGTCACTTTGTTGTTCATTGACACTTACACCCGCTTTAACAGGCTGGTTCCAGTCTTGCTCTATGAAACCGCCATCTATTATATCTTTAAAAAGATAACATGGCTGATAGATTGTGTCAATAAGGGGTTCTGAGATTAAAAGTCAGTTTTATGGCTATTTTTCGTCAATTTCACCTATACTGACAGTTCTCTGAGTTCAAGATACCTTTCAAGCTTTCGCTTCACGCGCTGAAGCGCATTATCGATTGACTTGACATGGCGGTTCAGCTCTTCGGAAATTTCCTGATAGGATTGTCCGTCCAAATATAATGCGAGCACTTTTCGTTCGAGGTCACTCAGCAGCTCTGACATTTTCACTTCAATCTGATCAAATTCTTCCTGATTGATGAATAACTCTTCGGGATCCATCACTTTTGCCCCGGATAAAACATCCATCAGTGTCCTGTCCGATTCCTCATCATAAATGGGCTTGTCCAGGGATACATATGAATTTAGCGGGATATGTTTTTGCCTTGTGGCCGTCTTGATGGCCGTGATGATCTGACGGGTAATGCATAATTCGGCAAATGCCTTGAATGATGTGAGCTTGTCCTCTCGGAAATCACGGATCGCTTTATATAAACCGATCATACCTTCCTGCACAATGTCCTCTTTATCAGCACCAATCAGAAAATAGGACCGCGCCTTCGCGCGAACAAAGTTCCTGTACTTGTGAATCAGAAAATCAAGCGCATCACTTTCTCCTCTGTGCACTGCTTCAACAATTTCTTCATCCTCTAGCAATAAATAAGCGTCATTTAAACGATTCCCGATGTCAGCACTCATTTCGATCCCCCCGCCCGCTATACAGTTAGAAATATTATACAGCAGGCTTTTTTAAGGCGTCAACAGGTCATTGCTCCCCTCTGCGCCATTTTTCAAAAATTTCTGCCACTTCTTTTGTAAGCGGAATCTTTGCGCTTGGCTTCTTTTCCTGGATCACTTTAACCGATTTTTCTATTTTTTTACTGATGAGATTCATTTCATTGAGGAGCTCCCTTGCCGACTTCCTTAAGGCTCCCTGTCCAAAAATCGCCCATTGTTCGGTATAGTCAGAAGTGGCTACATGAATTTGCGTTTTGCGGTTGCTGAGCTCGATCGCGAGCCTTTCAATCCGCTCGTCGGCAGTTTCATTTTCTTTTGTAAAAATAACTTCCACCTTGTAGTTCTTGTACTTTTTTTGTGTTCCTGATACAAAATGAGCGTCAAAAACGATTATGACGCGATAGCCGGTGTAAGCCTGGTATTCAGCCATGACTTCCACCAGCCTGTCCCTGGCCGCAGAGAGTTCTTTCTTCTTCAGACTGACCAGTTCCGGCCACGCGCCGATAATATTGTAGCCGTCTACCAGCAGGATATCCATGCTTATTCCCCTAGCGGCTGCCGTTTGCGGAAAACTTCATACATCAAAAGCGCCGCGGCAACTGATGCATTCAAGGATGTAACATGCCCAACCATTGGCATGCTTAAAAGGAAATCACATTTATCGCGGATGAGCCTTCCCATTCCTTTTCCTTCGCTTCCGATAACAAGACCCAGTGGCAATGTGCCATCCATTTGACGATAATCCTGTTTTGCGGATGCATCAGTTCCGGCGATCCAGACACCTCGTTCCTTCAGTTCGTCGATTGTCTGTGCCATATTCGTGACTCTGACAACCGGAATGTATTCGATGGCACCTGTCGAGGATTTTGCGACTGTTGAAGTCAACCCGACTGCCCGTCGTTTCGGAATGATGATGCCATGTGCACCCGTCGCGTCTGCCGTTCTCATGATTGAGCCGAGATTATGCGGGTCTTCGATTTCATCGAGGAGCAGGAAGAATGGCGATTCATTCTTTTTCTCAGCAGCTGCAAAAAGATCATCGATCTCTGCATATTCATAAGCAGCAACCTGGGCGATGACGCCCTGATGATTGCCATCTGCCAGCTGGTCAATTTTCTTTTTCGGAACGAACTGGACCATGACATTTGCTTCCCTTGCCATTCCGATTACTTGCTGCATCTGTCCGCTCTGTGAACCTTCGGCAACCAAAATTTTATTGATATCACGATCTGATTTCAATGCTTCGATGACCGGGTTTTTTCCGATGATGTAATCCTGGTTTTCGTTTTGTTCCAGCAACTGGTCAGGATTTTGCCTTTGCCTGTTGTCACGTCCAGCACTTGTTTTCTGGACACGCTTTGTATCATGATTCTGATTTTGATCCTGGTTCCTGGCAGGTTTTCTCTTAGGTCTGTCATCAGGTTTCGGCGCTGCATTCCGGGCAGGTTTTCGGTTTTTATCGTCGTCATGTTTCCGCCTGGTGTTCCGGCTCTGATTTTGCTTCTGTTTCTGGCTCATCTGGAACCCTTCCTCCTATCTATTCTTCAGCAAGTGAAAATACTGTCGTAATCAGCTCTTCAATCCGTTTCTCATTGCCCGCTAGATGCAAATAACCGATCAAGGCTTCAAAGGCTGTGCTGTAACGGTATGTCTGGACATCTGTATTTTTCGGGACAGACCCTGACTTCGCATTGCGGCCCCTTTTTACAATTGCCATTTCTTCTTCTGACAGCTCATCCATTTCCATTAGCTTATGGAGATATTTCGCCTGTGCTTTTGCTGATACATATGCGGTCGCTTCCTTGTGCAGCTGGTTTGGCCGAACCTTTCCGCTATGCAGCAGGTGATGCCGGACATACAGTTCGTACACCGCATCACCCATATAAGCAAGCGCAAGGCTGTTCAGTTGTTTTTCATCCACTCTTTTTTCGTAATGCAGCATCATTTTAGCCTCTTTTCCATCTGATGCCCTGCGGAGTGTCCTCGATGATGATCTTCATTTCCTTCAGCTGGTCACGGATTTCATCTGCCAGCTTGAAGTTCCGTTCCTTCCGTGCCTGCGTCCTTTTTTCGATCAGTGCCTCGATTTCTTCATCCAAGAGCTCTTCATCCTTCAGAGATAGACCAAGCACGCCAAACAAAGTTTCAAATTCATTCACGAATGACCTGATCACTTCTGCAGAAGTATTTTTCTCCATCAAGTACAGATTGGAGAGTTTGGATAGGTCAAACAGAACGGATACAGCATTCGCTGTATTGAAATCGTCATCCATTTCCTTGATAAACTGACCGCGGAGTGCAGCGATTTTGTCAAGCCATTCCTGATTATTATCGGTCAGTTCAGCGCTTGCATCCATACGATGCTTCAGGTTTTGGTAAGAAGTCTTCAACCGTTCAAAGGCAGCCTTTGTATTTTCAAGCAGCTCTTCACTGTAATTGATTGGGTTACGGTAATGCACAGACAGCATGAAGAACCTTAATACCTGCGGATCATGAAGCTTGATGATGTCATGGACTGTGACAAAGTTGCCAAGTGACTTGGACATCTTTTCATTATCGATATTAATATAGCCATTATGCATCCAGTAACGGGCAAATGTCTTTCCTGTCAGTGCCTCTGACTGGGCGATTTCATTTTCATGGTGAGGAAATGCGAGGTCCTGTCCTCCTGCATGGATATCGATTGTATCTCCCAGATATTCACGGGCCATCGCCGAGCACTCGATATGCCAGCCCGGACGGCCTTTGCCCCACGGACTATCCCATGAAATCTCACCTTCCTTTGCCGTTTTCCAAAGAACAAAATCCAGAGCGTCCTGTTTCTTTTCACCGATCTGGATTCTCGCTCCTACTTTTAGTTCTTCGATGGACTGGTGGGAAAGCTTCCCATATCCATTGAATTCCCTCGTGCGGTAATAGACATCACCGCCAGACTCATAAGCAAAGCCTTTTTCAATTAGCGCGCTTATAAACTCAATGATCAAATCCATAGTTTCAGTTACCCTCGGGTGGGCATCGGCCTTTTTGCAGCCAAGTGCATGAACATCTTCAAAATAGGCATTGATGAATCGTTGAGCGATTGTCGGTACATCTTCACCGAGCTCGTTCGCAGCCTTGATAAGTTTATCATCCACATCGGTGAAATTAGAGATATATCTGACATCATATCCGCGGAATTCCAGATAGCGGCGCACTGTGTCAAAAACAATTGCCGGGCGGGCATTTCCAATGTGGATATAGTTATAGACAGTAGGTCCGCAGACGTACATCTTAACCTTTCCCTCTTCTAGCGGGATAAACTCTTCTTTATTTCGAGTAAGTGTATTATAGATTTTAATTCCCATTTCCCATGCCCCTTCCTTGATTCACAGCTTCAAGCTCTTCTTTTATTTTGACCAGTTCAAGTTCTTTTCTTAATTTAACCAGTTCCATTTCAATTTCATGACATCGATCTGCTACAGGATCCGGCAAATCGCGATGATTGAAATCCTTTTTGACTCGGATCCCATCCTGAATGACGATTTTACCCGGGATGCCCACAACAGTGGAGTTCGGCGGTACGTCTTTCAGAACAACTGATCCTGCGCCAACCTTGGAATTCTCCCCAATCGTGATAGAGCCTAATACCTTTGCGCCAGTCGCTATCAGCGCATTGTCTTTCACCGTCGGGTGGCGTTTGCCCTTTTCCTTGCCGGTACCGCCCAGGGTCACCCCCTGGAATACCGTGACATTATCACCAATCTCGCATGTTTCGCCAATGACGACGCCCATTCCGTGATCGATGAAGAACCTTCTGCCAATCTTTGCTCCCGGATGGATTTCAACCCCGGTGAAAAAGCGGCTGATCTGCGAGATAGCCCTTGCAATAAAATAAAACTTGCGCTTGTAGAAAGCATGCGCCAAACGATGGGACCAGATCGCATGCAATCCCGCGTAAGTCAAAATCACTTCAAGCGCGCTCCTGGCAGAAGGGTCTTGATCAAATACAACTTCTATATCTTCCTTCATCATTTTAAACATGTTGAAATCCTCCTTTTTAATAAAATTCCATTGCATTTTCGCTCTGGTTGCGAGCACCTTTAGAGCCGAGATTCGGCTATAACCTGATTGCTTTGGATGTATGTGACCGAAATCTTGCTGTTTCAGACTTTTCGGGCATATATTCACCGTTTTTGTGACCGTCACCTTGCTGTTTCGGCTTTTTCGGGCACATGTTCTTCGTTTATATGACCGAAATCTTACTCCTCCGGCTTTTTCGGGCACATGTTCCTCGTTTATGTGACCGAAATCTTGCTCCTCCGGCTTTTTCGGGCACATGTTCTTCGTTTTAATGACCGAAATCTTACTCCTTCGGCTTTTTCGGGCACATGTTCTTCGTTTATGTGACCGAAATCTTGCTCCTCCGGCTTTTTCGGGCACATGTTCCTCTTTTATGTGACCGAAATCTTACTCCTCCGGCTTTTTCGGGCACATGTTCTTCGTTTTAATGACCGAAATCTTACTCCTCCGGCTTTTTCGGGCACATGTTCTTCGTTTTAATGACCGAAATCTTACTCCTTCGGCTTTTTCGGGCACATGTTCCTCGTTTATGTGACCGAAATCTTGCTCCTCCGGCTTTTTCGGGCACATGTTCCTCGTTTATGTGACCGAAATCTTGCTCCTCTGGCTTTTTCGGGCACATGTTCTTCGTTTATATGACCGAAATCTTACTTCTCCGGCTTTTTCGGGCACATGTTCTTCGTTTATGTGACCGAAATCTTGCTCCTCCGGCTTTTTCGGGCACATGTTCCTCGTTTATGTGACCGTCAGCTCCTGAATCCAGCCTTTTCGGGCACATGTTCCACCCGCCGGCCAGTACACCATATAAAAAAGCGCCCCTGTCGTAAACGACAGAGACGCTTGGTATGCGCGGTTCCACTCTGTTTAGGCTGCGCGTTTGAAAGGCGCGGCCTCAACTTTAACCTGTTAACGGGAGGTCCCGCCCAATACTACTGTGGCTATGTTTGCCTTTTCGCACAGGGACTCTGAGGCGCATTTCAAAAAATGAGAGGCCTGAACCACTTTCAGCCGGTGATGGTTCTCTCTAATAAGCGTCATCCTTCTACTTTTCCTCTTCAACACTTTAGTTATATAGAATTACTCTTACTATATTACATTTTTATGTTTCTGTTAACTAAAACATCTTAAAAAAGTTATTAGCCTAAAAGCTTCTGGACTCTTTCCTTAACCTTGTTTTTTCCGATCAGTTCCATGGCGAGCATCAGGTCCGGTCCATGAGTCTGTCCGGTCGCAGCCGCACGAACTGGCATGAACAGCTTTTGGCCTTTATGGCCTGTGCCCTTCTGGACAGCTTTTACTGCCGCTTTGATTGCGTCTGCCTTGAACTCTTCGATCTGCTCGATTTCACCAAGGAACGCTTTCAGCACTTCTGGAACCTGCTCACCTGCAAGAACTTCTTTTGCCTCTTCGTCATAGTTTACCTCATCGCGGAAAAATAAATCAGACATCTCAACGATTTCTGCTCCGAAGCTCATTTTATCGTGATACAAAGAGATGAGGCCGCGAACCCAGGCATCCTCTTCTTCCGTACGATTCTCGCTGACTTTGCCCGCTTTGATGAGATGTGGAAGTGCAAGCTCAACAACCCGGTCCAGATCAGCTTTTTTCATATACTGGTTATTCATCCAGGCAAGCTTCTGCTGATCAAATAACGCCGGAGACTTTGAAAGCCTTGCCGGATCGAAAATTTCGATAAACTCTTCCTTTGTGTAGATCTCCTCCTCGCCTGATGGAGACCATCCAAGCAGGGTAATGAAGTTAAACAATGCTTCAGGCAAGTAGCCAAGCTCCTCATACTGTTCGATGAACTGGATAATCGATTCATCACGCTTGCTAAGCTTCTTGCGGCTTTCGTTGACGATCAGCGTCATGTGGCCAAATATAGGCGGCTCCCAGCCAAATGCTTCATAAATGACAAGCTGCTTCGGGGTATTGGAGATATGATCATCTCCGCGAAGAACATGGGAAATCTTCATTAAATGGTCGTCGAGGACAACTGCATAGTTATAAGTAGGCGTGCCATCTTTCTTGACGATGACAAAATCACCCATTCCATCTGACTCAAAACTAACGTCGCCTTTTACCATATCATCAAACTTAAGGATTTTGCCTGCCGGTACCTTGAAACGAAGGCTAGGCTGGCGCCCTTCTTTTTCAAACTGCTCCTTCTGTTCTGCTGTCAGGTTGCGGCAGCGGCCAGAATAGTGAGGGGTTTCATTGCGGGCTGCCTGTTCTTCACGCTCAGCCTCAAGCTCTTCCTCTGTGCAATAGCACTTATAGGCATGGCCTTTCTCCAAAAGCTCCTGATTGTATTTCTCGTAAATATGGTTACGCTCTGACTGACGGTACGGTCCATATTCTCCGCCAACATCGACACTCTCATCCCAGTCGATTCCAAGCCACTGAAGGTACTTCAATTGGCTCTGCTCTCCGCCTTCGATATTGCGTTTCTTATCTGTATCTTCGATGCGGATGATGAACTTTCCGCCTCTGTTGCGTGCGAATAGATAATTGAATAATGCTGTACGGGCATTCCCGATATGTAAATGTCCAGTCGGACTCGGTGCGTAACGCACCCGGATATCTGCTGACATAGTGAATCCTCCTCTAATATTGCTGTCCATTATTGTATCACTATCGATATATAAAGCGGAAGTGGCTTATCAAGCTGCCTTCAATTTATTTCTCAGTCTGCTTCAATAGTACGGTTGCCTGGGATGCGATCCCTTCTCCCCGCCCCGGGAATCCCAGTTTTTCAGTTGTCGTCGCCTTTACGTTCACCTGGTCTGGAGTACCCTCCAGCAATCCAGCAATTCTTTCCCGCATCGCTTGAATATGCGGCGCCATTTTCGGCTGCTGGGCGATGATTGTGCAATCGATGTTGACAAGTTCATAGCCTTTTTCCTTCACAATATTCCATACATGTTGAAGCAGTTTTGCGGAATCTGCATCCTTGAATTCCGGGTCAGTATCAGGGAAATGTCTGCCGATATCTCCTTCGCCAATTGCCCCCAGGCATGCATCCGCAACAGTATGCAACAGTACATCTGCATCAGAGTGTCCAAGAAGCCCTTTTTCATATGGTATCGTAATTCCGCCGATGATCAGCGGCCGGCCTTCCGTCAGTTGATGCACATCAAAACCTTGTCCAATTCGAAACATAATGATAACTCCTTTTAAAAATGCTATTTTTTCCGTCTATTATCAAACACCGGATTCTTTCCGCTTGCGCAGAATGGCTTCGGCAAAATATAAATCTTCTGGCGTTGTCAGCTTTATATTATCATAGTCTCCTTCTATGATGCTGACTGGGTGAGGGATTCTTTCGACCAGGCTTGATTCATCTGTACCGATGAATCGTTCCCGTGCAGCCTTGTTATGTGCTTCGAGTAAAACGGAAACCCGAAAAGCCTGTGGGGTCTGGACAGCCCAAAGGCTTGAGCGCTCTACGGTTTCTGCTACCTGGTTGTTGGCCGCCTTTTTGATGGTATCTTTAACCGGAACAGCCACGATAGCCCCGCCATCTTTGTTTGCTGCATCCACAAGTTTGCGGATCGTTTCAATTTTAATGAACGGGCGGGCGGCATCATGTACGAGAACAACCCCATTCACGGAGCTTACTGCCATCAGTCCGTTGTAGACACTGTCCTGCCTTTCTTTTCCGCCAGTGACCAGTGAAGATACCTTATGTATACCATACTCTTTCAATAAAGAATTAAACTCTTGCTCATCATCGGGATGGATGGCGAGAATGATGCCCGAACACTCAGGATCGGCTTCAAACACCTTAAGCGTATGAATGAGGATCGGGATGGCCTCCAAAGTGAGCAGCAGCTTGTTTTTTCCTGCGCCCATCCTTTTGCCCTGACCAGCCGCAGGGATAATGACCTGATAATGCATAACAAAAACTCCTATCTATTTTTCTGCTAAATACATTATATCTGTAAAAAATTACCCTTAACATACGAAGGGGCAGCCGAAGCCCTGCTTCATGCCTTCAAGGAACCGGGGAAGGAAGCGGGGATCAACTGCCCATAAAGGCTGTTTTATCTTTTATAAATCAACTGATTATGCTTTTTTCCAAGAGTTTCGGTTTCGCGAAAATCATTCTTCCTGCAGAAGTCTGCAGCACACTTGTTACAAGCACATCAATGCGCTTTCCGATATAGTCACGGCCTTCTTCGACTACGATCATTGTACCGTCATCAAGATATGCAATGCCCTGGTTATGCTCTTTTCCATCCTTGATCACCTGGATGCTCAATTCTTCTCCAGGAAGGACAACAGGTTTTACTGCATTGGCAAGATCATTGATATTCAACACAGCAACCTTCTGCAATTCACATACCTTGTTTAGATTGAAGTCATTCGTCACGACAACACCATTTGTCAGCTTTGCCAGCTTTACTAGCTTGCTGTCGACCTCCTGGATGTCTTCAAAGTCCCCTTCATAAATCTCAACCTTAATCTTAAGTTCCTTTTGGATGCGGTTAAGGATGTCCAATCCGCGGCGGCCGCGGTTCCGTTTCAGCACATCCGATGAATCGGCAATATGCTGTAATTCTTCGAGGACAAATTGCGGGATGACAATGACACCTTCAAGGAATCCAGTCTGGCAGATATCGGCAACCCTTCCGTCAATAATCACACTGGTATCGAGAATTTTCCACTCTCTTGCACGCTCTTCTTTTTCCAGCTCTTCTTCACTGCCCTTTTTCTTCGACTTGGAGAACAAGCCCAGCAGCTCATCACGCTTTTTGAAGCCGACCTGGAACCCTAAATAACCAAATAAAAGGGTCAAAAGTGTTGGGGCAACTGTATTCACTACCGGCACCTGGATCGCGTTTAAAGCAAAACCAATCAGAAATGCCACAAGCAGACCGAAGAAAAGTCCGACACTGCCGAACAGGACATCCGTTATTGGCGCTTTGATTAGCGACTCTTCAGCCCACTTCACGAAATTGGTCACAGGATCTACGGCCCAAAAAGTAAGAAGATAAAAAATAAGTGCGCCCAAAACAGCGGTAACATAAGGATTATTGATGAGAGTCATATCTTCCACATTCATCAATATTAATAAATCAGGAATTAAGAATATACCAAGCGTTCCCCCAATGATCAGGAAGCAGGCTTGAATGATACGTCTTAACATCCTTTCACCTCCTTTTAATCATTATAAACAACTTCCAATTTTTGAAACCCTGCTGATTGAAACATTTTTCAATCATTTTTTATACCCAAAGGTTTATACGTTTCAACCTATGCAAAGGTTACGTTATTTGTCTACATTTTCAAAAGAACAGACTATTAATATTTCCCTTTCGAAAAAATCAAAGAGCTTTTTAGATTGCCAATCTCCCGATAGGAGTTAATCTCTTCTTTAAATTAGCACCGGCACATGGCAGTGTCAATTAATAGCAGGCCGCCAATGTTTGGATTACATTTGCCGATCAGCCATCAGCTGATCCCTGATGAGTTTAAAACCTTCTTTGATCTTGCGAGCCCTTACTTCACCAATACCCTCGACATCATCAAGCTCCTCCACTGAAGCTGAAATCATATTCGTGAATTTCCCAAATCGTTTGACCAGATTTTCAACAATGACCATAGGCAGCCTTGGAATCTTATTGAGCATCCGATACCCTCTTGGACAGATAAATTCGTCCATGTGCACATACCCCTGATGTCCGAGCAGCTTTAGGATTGTAGAATCCTCTATGACCCCAGCCTTTGATAAATCCTGGAATCTCGCCATCACTTCATCTGCCTTTACCTCTGTATCAGCAGAATAATCCTTGATCACCAGCAGTGCTTCTTTTTCTATCTCAGATAACAGCTCCTGCATCTGGAGGCGGATCAGCCTCCCTTCCTGACCAAGTTCGCTCAGGTAGGTCAAAAGCTCTGTCTTGATCCTCAGCACCATTTCAAATCGGTGGATAACCTGAAGTATATCATTATAGGTGACTAGGTCTTCAAACTCCAGGACTCCCAAATTGGTAATGCCCTGCTCGAGAACCACTTTGTACTTCTCCAGCGTCTGGATTGCCTGATTGGCCTTGGTCAAAATGACGCCGATTTCCTTCAAGGCATAGCGAAGGTTTCCCTGGTACAGGGTAATGACATTTCTCCGCTGGGAAATCGCAACGACAAGAGCCTTTGTCTGTCTCGCCACACGTTCCGCCGTTCTGTGCCTCATCCCCGTTTCGGTTGACGGGACATCCGTACCCGGAGCAAGCTGGGCATTGGCAAACAGGATTTTGCTGCCCGTCTCGTTCAGGATGATTGCGCCATCCATTTTCGCCAGTTCATAGAGAAAGCTGGGACTGAATCGGCAGTTGATTTCAAAGCCGCCGTCCACGAGATTTTTCACCTTTTCGTTGTAGCCAAAAACAATCAGCCCGCCTGTATTGGCACGAAGTACATTATCAATTCCATCCCTTAGAGGTGTTCCAGGAGCGATAAACCGGAGAATTTCACCTAACTCTTTTTCCTCAAGTTCGTTTTGTTCCAATCCATCAACCCCCTAAGGTGACTTTTAGTGCATGGCTGACAGATGACACACCAATCAATTCCACACCCGGTGGAGGAGTCCATCCGCCTAGATTATTTTCGGGTAAAATAATTCTTTCAAAACCAAGTTTCGCCGCTTCCTGGACACGTTGCTCAATTCTTGAAACCCTTCTGACTTCTCCGGTAAGGCCAACCTCGCCGATGATACAATCAGAAGCCCGTGTCGGCTTATCCCTGAAACTGGATGCAATGCTAACCGCCACAGCAAGATCAATTGCTGGTTCATCCAGCTTCACCCCGCCAGCTACCTTCAGATACGCATCCTGATTGGCCAGAAGCAATCCAACCCTTTTTTCCAAAACCGCCATCAACAGCGATACCCGGTTATGGTCTATCCCGGTAGCCATTCGCCGCGGGTTCCCAAAACTAGTTGGCGAAATCAGCGCCTGAATCTCAACCAGTACAGGTCTGGTGCCTTCCATTGACGCTACAACCGTAGAACCTGAAGCTCCCTGTGATCTTTCTTCCAAAAAGATTTCTGAAGGGTTTGCGACTTCTTCAAGGCCCGCTTCCTTCATCTCAAAAATGCCCATCTCATTCGTCGAACCAAAACGGTTTTTTACCGCCCTGAGAATCCTGTATGTATGGTGCCTTTCTCCCTCGAAATAAAGAACAGTATCCACCATATGCTCAAGCAGCCTTGGACCGGCAATCGAACCTTCCTTTGTCACATGGCCGACTATAAATATGGCGATCCCTTTTGTTTTCGCAATTCGCATTAGCTCGGCTGTACATTCCCTGACCTGGGACACACTTCCCGGTGCAGACGTGACTTCCGGGTGGAAAATCGTCTGGATTGAATCAACGATGACAAAATCCGGGTTGCTGTTTTCAATTGTCAGGCTGATCTCATTCAGATTTGTTTCCGAATATACAAGCAGATTGTCAGATGTGACACCAAGGCGGTCAGCACGCAGCTTTGTTTGCCTCATTGATTCCTCACCTGAAATATAAAGAACGGTATGAGCTTTTTTCGCCAGCTGATAGGATACCTGAAGCAGAAGAGTCGATTTCCCGATACCCGGGTCCCCTCCGATCAATACAAGCGACCCTCTGACAACGCCTCCGCCCAGAACACGATTTAATTCATTCGAATCTGTCGTAATTCTCGGCTCGCTGACTGTTTCAATAGAGGTAATTGGAGTTGCCTTGGCAGCGACACCCGTATTCCCTGTATTGGCGAAAGCTCCTCTTCTTGCAGAACCGGTGCTTTCGACTTCCTCAACCATCTTATTCCATTGTCCGCAGCCCGGACATTTCCCCATCCATTTGGGAGATTCATAGCCGCATTCCTGGCACATGAATTTCGTTTTTCTTTTAGCCATTTTCTTTGCCTCTCAGTAAAAAAGTAGTTATCTCTATAATAAAGCTAAACAAGCAATAAAAGAAATGATAGCGATTGAAGGATATTATTCCTGAATAAAGACACCGGCCTCTATTAAATTATGTTCATATCCTGTTGTGTCAATTCCATTCTTTTTCCAAAACCATAAGTAATTTAGAAAAAAGGGGTACACGCATTTTGTACGTATACCCCTTGTATTTACATTTTAATCGATATTAAGACTTTGCAGACCCTTCAGGAGTCTTGACGACGAACTTGCCTTCTTCGACATCAATAACAACGTTCTGCCCTGTCAGGACTGTTCCTTTCAGCAATTCTTCCGACAGTTGGTCTTCGATGTGCTTCTGGATTGCCCTGCGCAATGGACGAGCGCCGTATTCCGGATCATATCCTTCCTCCGAAATCTTATCTTTCGCCGCATCTGTGAGTTCAAGCGTGATTTCCTGTTCTCTCAAACGCTTCACAAGCTGGTCTGACATCAGTGTCACGATTTCTTTCAGATGTGGTTTCTCAAGGGCATGGAAGACGATGATTTCATCGATACGGTTCAGGAATTCCGGACGGAAGGCCTTTTTTAGCTCCTCCATGACTTTGCCCTTCATATCTTTGTAATCCTGTTCTCCATCCTGAATATTGAAGCCGACATATTTATTACGCTTCAATGCTTCAGCACCAACATTCGAAGTCAGGATCATGATGGTATTGCGGAAATCGACTGTGCGTCCTTTAGAATCTGTCAAGCGTCCATCCTCAAGGACCTGCAGTAAGATATTGAACACATCTGGATGTGCTTTTTCTATTTCATCAAGCAGGATAACTGAATACGGTTTCCTGCGGACTTTTTCTGTTAGCTGGCCGCCCTCATCATATCCTACATAACCCGGAGGTGAGCCGACCAGACGAGACGTCGAATGCTTCTCCATGTACTCGGACATATCGACACGGATCATCGCATCCTCATCGCCAAACATGGACTCAGCAAGTGCTCTCGCCAATTCCGTTTTACCAACACCTGTTGGCCCAAGGAAGATGAATGACCCAATCGGACGCTTAGGATCCTTTAAGCCCGCACGCGCACGTCTGACAGCTTTTGAGACTGCCTTAACCGCTTCATCCTGTCCGATTACACGTGAGTGAAGGATTTCTTCAAGGTTCAACAGCTTATCTGTTTCCGTTTGTGCCAGCTTCGAAACAGGAATATTCGTCCAGCTGGAAACAACGTTGGCGATGTCTTCCACGGTAACCTCGCTATTCTCCTTGCCTTGCTTCTCTTTCCAGGATTTCTTCGTATTTTCAAGCTGCTCTCGCAGACGCTGTTCTGTGTCCCTCAGTGAAGCCGCTTTTTCAAACTCCTGGCTTTGGACTGAAGCATCCTTTTCCTTTCGCACTTCCTCAAGCTTTACTTCAAGTTCCTTAAGGTTTGGCGGTGTTGTATATGAGCGAAGTCGAACCTTGGAACCGGCTTCGTCAATCAGATCGATCGCTTTATCCGGAAGGAAACGGTCTGAAATATAACGGTCAGACAGTTTTACCGCCGCTTCGATTGCTTCATCCGTAATCGATACTCTGTGATGAGCTTCATAGCGGTCACGAAGACCTTTTAAGATTTGTACTGATTCTTCTGCAGTTGGCTCATCGACAGTAATCGGCTGGAAACGTCTCTCCAAGGCAGCATCTTTTTCGATGTATTTACGGTACTCATCAAGTGTAGTAGCACCGATACACTGCAGCTCTCCACGAGCCAATGAAGGCTTGAGGATATTGGACGCATCAATCGCACCCTCAGCACCGCCAGCACCGATCAGTGTGTGGAGCTCATCAATGAACAGAATGATGTTTCCAGCTTGGCGGATTTCATCCATCACCTTTTTAAGACGGTCCTCGAATTCACCACGGTATTTAGTTCCCGCTACTACGGTACCCATATCAAGAGTCATGACGCGCTTGTCACGAAGGATTTCAGGCACTTCATTATTTACGATTTGCTGAGCTAATCCTTCAGCGATAGCTGTTTTACCGACTCCTGGCTCCCCTATCAAGACCGGGTTGTTCTTGGTACGGCGGCTTAGCACCTCAATGACACGCTGGATTTCCTTGCTTCGGCCGATTACCGGATCAAGGCTGCCTTCCCTTGCGATTGCTGTCAGATCTCTCGCCAGACTATCAAGTGTCGGAGTATTGGCATTAGCCGTACCGCCTCCCTGGTGCCCGGAGGTCTCATTGCTGCCAAGCAGCTGAAGGACCTGCTGACGTGCTTTATTCAGGCTGACACCAAGATTGTTCAGTACCCTGGCTGCAACGCCCTCTCCCTCACGAATTAATCCAAGGAGGATATGCTCTGTGCCTACATATGAATGACCAAGCTTTCTCGCTTCATCCATCGAAAGTTCAATAACCTTTTTGGCTCTGGGAGTATAATGGATTGTCTGGGAAGTTTCCTGGCCGCGGCCAATCAGGTTTTCCACTTCCTTCTGGATCTTCTCTGCGCCCAGCCCAAGGCCATAAAGCGCTTTTGCAGCAATGCCTTCGCCTTCACGCACAAGGCCAAGTAAGATGTGTTCTGTCCCGATATTGTTATGTCCAAGGCGGATTGCCTCTTCCTGTGCGAGTGCCAATACTTTTTGCGCTCTCTCTGTAAATCGTCCAAACATCATAAGATCATCCTCCTGACTCTTCTTTGGTCTCCATTTTCAATCGTTCTCTTATTAAAGCAGCTCTGCGGATATCCCGTTCATTCGGTCTTAAAGGTCCTCCCGCAAAAAGCTGCAAAAACCCCGGCTGAGTTAAAATCATCAATTCATTCAAAATCGATTTCGATATATTTTTTATATAACCCATATCTATTCCTAGCCTTAAATCAGAAAGACAGCGGGCAGCTTCCTTTGTCTCAATGATCCTGCTGTTCGCAAGTGTTCCATACGACCGAAACACTCTGTCTTCTAATTGTATGTTCGAAGTCTTCGCTAATGCTTCCCGCGCAGACCTTTCCTGAGATATTATCTGGCTTACGACACTTTTGAGATCATCGACTATATCTTCTTCTGATTTTCCGAGTGTGATCTGGTTCGATATTTGAAAAATATTGCCAAGTGCTTCACTGCCCTCGCCGTAAATACCTCTTACCACCAAACCCAGCTGGTTAATCGCCGGGACAATCCGGTTCATTTGCTGCGTCAGAACAAGACCGGGCAGGTGCATCATCACTGATGCCCTCAAACCAGTACCTGCATTGGTTGGGCAGCTGGTCAGGTAGCCGAATTTTTCATCAAAAGCATAATTGACATACTCTTCAAGCCAGTCATCAATTTCATTGGCGGCCTTCAAAGCCTCGCTTAACTGAAAGCCCGGGAACAAACATTGGATCCTTATATGATCCTCTTCATTAATCATGATACTGATTTCTTCATTCTCCGATAAAAGGACGGCACCATGAAGGGCATTTTCCGCTAGATGCGGGCTAATTAAATGCTTCTCGACCAACACCCTTTTCTTCAAAGGTGGTATCTCATCCATTTTAATCAATTCCAGCTGTCCAAAACGAGCCGCAGAAGTCTGACTGGTACATTCCATGATCGCATCGATGACCGCCTCTGCCTCTCCATTGGTGAACAATGTGGGAAAATTATATTCATCAAGGTTACGTGCAAAGCGGATTCGAGAGCTTAGGACAATATCTGAATCAGGCCCATCGTCACTCATCCAGGAACTGACAGCCTGACTTATGAACTTCTCCAATGACAAGGCTACTCCCCTCCCTCTTGACCTGCTGACAATTTCCTCTCAAGTTCCCTTATCTGATCCCTCGTCTCGGCGGCTTTTTCAAATTCCTCCGAGGAGATTTGGCTCTTCAGGGTTTGCTTAAGATGATCAATTGTCTTCCTTAAATGAAGGTCACCGCCGATCCTTTTCGGTATTTTTCCATGATGTGCAGAATTACCGCTATGGAGCCTCCTCACAATCGGGGTCATTTGCTCACGAAACGCATCATAGCATGTGGCACAGCCAATCCTGCCTACTTTCACAAACTGCGAAAATGTCATTGAGCACTGCGGGCACTGGGTAACTTGTTCACTTTCAAAAGCATCCTTCTTTTGAGCTGGAAAAGCAGGCTCCATATTCAATAACCCGGCCAGCAAGCTATTGATCGAAAAAGCAGGCCCGTTGTTCATCATAAACAAATCGCCTTTTCCCTGTGCACACTTTTCACACAAGTGCAATTCCGATTTTTCTCCATTCGAGTAATTCGTGAAGTGCAGCGTTGCCGGCCTTTGATTACACTCTTGGCAGATCATGCCCTCACCTCTTTGTCTCCTTGGGTATTATTTATACTTTAATGCCATTAGCATCGCCTTCAACATTCTCGCTCGCAGCTCATCACGCTGTGGCAGCTCAATATACAGGACAGACCTGTCAAGCACACTTAGCATGATTTTTGCCTCACGGTCCGTGACTACATCTTCATCGACAAGACGGTAGATAACATCTTCAGCACTGCTTTGCGAAATTCTCGTCCGAATCAAAGATAGTAAATCATCAATCAGGTGTGCATGATCATAAGTCTGCACTTTGATAATCCGAATGTAGCCGCCGCCACCCCGTTTACTCTCAACAAGATAGCCTCGTTCAATCGTAAATCTTGTATTGATGACATAATTGATCTGGGACGGCACGCACTGAAATTTATCGGCGACTTCACTTCGCTTGATTTCCAAGATATCCTTATCGCTCATTTCCAAAACCTGCTTAAGATAATTCTCAATGATGTCCGATATATTCCTCACTAAACCTCCCCCAATCTGACTTTGACTATATTTGACATTAATTATACAAAAAAACTTTTTTGGTTGCAATTAATGCATCTTGAATTATTTTCGCCAAAATTATGTATGCCAAAACATGCCAATGGGGTTGTGATGGTTATTATACCCATTTAAGAGGCCGCGGAAACTTGATATGAGGAAAGGAAATGACATTTTTTCGTTGCATTATAGGATATGGGCTGGGCAGATTAAAGTGACTAATATGCCGGTAATTAGAAGAATCGTACTTGGGGGATATGGACAATTACTGATCAAAGATACATAGACAATGCAGTTTATTGGCTAACATATTGTTGCGGTTCCCAGGATTCAGCATGTTAAAAAGGGGGGTAGGGAGTGGTATATAATCTTAAGATTTGGGTTTTATTGGCGATTTTTTGATTTTATCAAGCACTTTTTGGGATATATCGGTGGATTTTTAAATATATCGATCACTTTCAGCAATATATCGACCACTTTTACGAAGATATCGACCAGCTCAATAAAAATGGTTTTGAATTTTGATTAGGAAATCCTTTTCCATGCACAAAAAAAGAACAGCCATTACAGCTGTTCTTTCATGTGCCCGGCGGCGTCCTACTCTCACAGGGGGAAACCCCCAACTACCATCGGCGCTGAGAAGCTTAACTTCCGTGTTCGGTATGGGAACGGGTGTGACCTTCTCGCCATCGCCACCAGACTATTTGG